>NZ_JABFTW010000019.1:0-86456 GCF_021404355.1 Halomonas sp. MCCC 1A11062 | reverse complement strand
CCGGAGGGTAGAATCGGTCATGGCGTATCCACTCATGTTGATTGAGATCTTGGTCGTGATCAATCAACAGGATACGCCACCCTTCCTACCTCCTCCCATACACCAGAAATCACCATAGCTCACGCTTCCAGCATCCCGGCCATTCCGGCAGCGGTCGGAAACAGCCTGGTTATCCTGGGTTTCTGGCTGCTATGGCTCGGGATACGCCGTTTTCATGGCCAGACGGGTGGGTGGATCACCGCCTCTGCTGCCAGCACTCTATGCTTGCTACTGACCATCGCCTTGTACGGCAATGATGAAGGGCTCGCCCTTGTCTATGCCATCGGCCAGTCGTTTCCAATGCTGATGAGCCTCCTCTTTCTCTTGAAACGGCGCCTGTGCTCGGCAGGTATCGTCATTTCATGCGCAGGAATCTCCCTAGGCTTGGTCGGGCATGCCGTCATCATGCTGATGAATCTCTGGCTGCTGCTGGAGCTCGGCGCCTCCCCTCATTTCACGGACGTCGCAGCGGTGACCATGCTTGGCGTCATCTTAAGCGGGCTTCTGTGGAATTTCGGTCTCGCTGTCATGACCATTGATCGCCTGGTCACCGAAGTCACCGAACTAGCCAACGTCGATCCATTGACGGGGGCCTGGAACCGGCGCAAGTTCGACGAGCGCTTGCAGCTCGAGAATGCCCGATCCATGCGAACAGGCAAGCCTTACTCACTCATGCTGCTGGATCTCGATCACTTCAAGAGTGTCAACGACAGGCTCGGTCACCAGGGCGGAGACCAGAGTCTCGTCCATTTCGTACGTGTCGTGAGGGCCACGCTGCGCGAAACCGATCTCCTGGCCCGCCTCGGGGGCGACGAGTTCTGCATTCTGATGCCGGGTACCAGCGCAACGCAGGCTCGGGAACTGGGCCTGCGCATCGTCCAGACCCTGCGTGACACTCCCTTGCGCCATGGCGACCAACAGATTCTCTTATCGTGCAGCATCGGCGTATCGGTGTGGATGGCCGACACAGCCGAGACCTATGACGCCGCCATGTCGCGTGCTGACGATGCCCTTTATTCGGCCAAGGCAGCCGGACGAGATAGCCTCATGCTCTCCCCTTTGCCCGATGATCCCCTACCCACGGCGAGACTTGACGCCACAGAGACGAATCCGTAAACTTCGCCCCCGTTGAATGGCTACGTAGCTCAGTTGGTTAGAGCACATCACTCATAATGATGGGGTCCCCTGTTCGAGTCAGGGCGTAGCCACCAGAAATCGAAAAAAACCCGGCGCCCTGGCGCCGGGTTTTTCGTGGTGGCACTTCCAGCTCATTGGCTGTCGTGATCTAGCAGTGGCTGCCGTGAGGTCAGGCCAGCCGCGGCCGGTTGGCGAAGGCAACCAGCGCCCGGGTCAGGTACTCCACGTCGCGGCTGCCCGCCGTCTCGCGAATCGAGTGCATGGCCCACTGCGGCACGCCCACGTCCAGCGTCGGCACGCCGAGCTCGGTGGCCGTGATCGGCCCGATGGTGCTACCGCAGCCCATGTCGGCACGGGTGACGAAGGTCTGCACCGGGACTTCGGCCTCGCGGCAGAGATCGCGGAACAGCGCTGCCGTGGCGCTGTTGGTGGCGTAGCGCTGATTGGCGTTGACCTTGATCACTGGGCCGCCGTTTAGCGCGGGTCCATGGGCGGCATCGTGTTTGTCGGTGAAGTTGGGATGCAGGGCGTGGGCGTTGTCGCAGGAGATCATCCGCGACGCCTGGATCAGACGAATGAAACCCTCGTCTCCCGGCTCGCCCAACTGGGCATTGACTCGCCGCAGCACGTCGCCGAGAAACGGCCCCTGAGCGCCGCAGGCGCTGGCGCTGCCGACCTCTTCGTGATCGTTGGCCACCAGCACCACGCCCTGGCTGCCGTCGCTCTCCAGTAGCGCTTCGAGTCCTATGAAGCAGGACAGCAGGTTGTCGAGGCGCGCACTGGCGACCAGCTCACGGCCGACACCGACCAACGCCGGGGGCTGTACGTCATACAGCGCCAGCTCGAAATCGAGGATCTCGGCACCGACGGTGCCGTTTTGCTCCTCCAACCATTCGAGCAGCAGCCGCTGCAGATCGGCCTTGTCGCCCCCCTGCAGAAACACCGGCGGCATCTGGGTCTGGGCGTTGATCGGCCGACCGTTGTTGACCTCGCGGTCGAGATGGATCGCCAGACTGGGAATGATGGCAATGGGCCGGCCCACCTGCAGCAGCACGCCTTCGATGCGGCCGTCGGGATGCCGCACGTGAACGCGGCCGGCCAGGCCCAGGTCGCGGTCGAACCAGGGCGCCAGCAAGGCGCCGCCGTAGAGTTCGACGCCGAGCTGCAACCAGCCTGCCGAGAGCTGAGCGGCGTTGGGCTTCAGACGCAGGCCGGGGCTGTCGGTATGGGCGCCGATCATGCGCAGCGCCTCCAGCCCGTCATGCGGGAGCTGCAGCGCCACGATCGACGAACCATTGCGCGTCACGTAGAGACGCTCGCCGGGCGAGACCTCCCAGGCCTGACTCTCGTCCAGCCGGCGGAAGCCGGCGGCATCGAGCCGTTCGGCCATGGCCGAGACGGCATGCCAGGGGGTCGGCGAGCGATTGAGAAATTCGAGCAGACGCTCGAGACGAGCTTCCCGAGACATGTGGATCCTCATCAGGGGTCGTGGTTGACGCAAGAACTGCTACAATGCGACGTCTGGCCTCGCAACTCATGAGCCATACGCTTGTCTAGGGAAGGAAGTGTACACGAAACCAGGGGTGCTTCATTGATGAGCCTGTCAGTCGTTCTTAGGCACACAGCGATTCTCTCGCTGGTGACGTTGTTGTCGTGCGCTCAATTGGCGCTAGCCCAGATCCAGCCCAACGACTCGCATCGGCAGGCGGCTCTGGAAGTCGCCGAGTCACTGCGCTACGGCCACTACGCCGAAACCGCCTTGGACGACACCTGGTCACGCCTGGCGTTCGAGCGCTATCTCGATATCCTCGACGGCCAGCGCGCCTTCCTGCTGGAAAGCGACATCGACGAATTCCGCCACTTCGAGGAGCGTATCGACGACATGCTCTTCGAAGGCGATCTGGCACCGGCCTTCGAGCTCTACCAGCGCTATCACGATCGCGCCGAGAGCCGCTTCGAGTGGCTGCTGAGCGCCATCGACGAGGGGCTGGGCTTCACCTACGAGAGCGACATGCGGCTCGACCTCGACCGCCGCGAAGCCGACTGGGCCACCAGCGAAGCCGAGCTCGACGAGCTGTGGTACAAGCGTCTCAAGAACGCCGCTCTCACCCTCGACATCAGCGGTCAGGACGAAGAGCAGGTGGAGAACAACCTGCGTCAGCGCTACGAAGGCCAGCTGTCGCGTCTGCGCCAGACCAACGGCGAGGACGTGTTCGGCCTGTTCATGGCTGCAGTGACCAGCAGCATCGACCCGCATACCGAGTACCTATCTCCGCGCCAGGGAGAATCCTTCGACATCCAGATGCGGCTGTCGCTGGAAGGCATCGGCGCCATGCTGCAGTCCGACGGCGAATACGTGAAGGTCACCAGCCTGGTACCCGGCGGCCCGGCGGATCGTGCCGGCGTGCTCGAGCCTGCCGACCGCATTGTCGGCGTGGGCCAGGAGGACGAGGAGATCGTCAACGTGGTAGGCATGCGCCTCGACGAGGTAGTCGATCTCATCCGCGGTCCCAAGGGTACCGTGGTACGCCTCGAGGTGGTGCCGGCTGAAGCCGTCGACATGACCCGCTCCAGCACCGTCGAGATCACCCGCGACACGGTCGATCTCGAAGACCAGGCCGCCAAGGGTGAAATCGTCGAGGTCGAACGCGAAGACGGCAACAAGCGCATCGGCGTGATCACCATCCCCACTTTCTACGTCGACTTCGATGCCTGGCAGTCCGGTGCCGAGGAGTTCCGCAGCACCACCCGCGACGTGGCCCGCGAAGTCGAGCGCCTCAAGTCCGAAGGCATCGACGGTCTGGTCCTCGACCTGCGCAACAATGGGGGCGGTGCGCTGCAGGAAGCCAACTCCCTGCTCGGTCTGTTCATCGACCGCGGCCCCACGGTGCAGGTGCGCGACGCCCGCGGCCGCATCAACCTCTACGGCGACACCGAGACCGGCACGCTCTATGACGGCCCGTTGGCCGTGCTGGTCAACCGTCTCTCGGCTTCGGCCTCTGAGATCCTGGCCGGCGCCATTCAGGACTACGGCCGCGGCCTGGTGCTGGGCAGTGCCACCTTCGGCAAGGGCACCGTACAGACCTTGAACGACCTGAGCCATGGCCAGATCAAGCTGACCCGCGCCAAGTTCTACCGTATCTCGGGCGAGAGCACCCAGCATCGCGGCGTCGAGCCCGACATTCTCTTCCCCGATCTGGTCGACCCCGAGCGCATCGGTGAGAGCAGTCTCGACAACGCCCTCGAGTGGGATACGGTGCAAGCCGTGCAGTATCGCCACTACGGCGAGCCTTGGGAGTATCTGGAAACCCTGCGCTCCCGGCACCGCGAACGCGCCGACTCGCATCCCAACTTCATCTTCCTCAAGGAGCGCACCGAGCTAGCCCGGCGCATGCGCGAAGAGCAGACCACCGTCAGCCTCGACCGCGAACAGCGCCAGCGCGAAGTGGAAGCGCGCGACGCCGAGCAGTTGGCGCTGGAGAACCGGCGCCGCGAGGCCCTGGGGCTGGATCCGCTGAACGAGCTGATCGATGCTCGCGGTGAGGAGAACGAAGAGGAGCCGGTAGAGCACGTCCAGGTGACCGAAGCCGCTGCCATCCTGGCCGACTATGCCGAACTGACCCAGCGGCGCCTGGCCGGTCGCTTCTAACCGAGCCAGAACCGCCAGACTTGCCCTACCCCACCTGACGCCCGGCGTAACGACACGCGCCGGGCGTCTCTCATTTCCCACCGCCACAAATTCAACTTAGGCTTTGTTTGAAAAGTCGGCGAGCGAAGGCCAGACAAGGCAAAAATCAGTGAAAAGACGGAGTTTACATGGTGTAAATGAGTACTTTGAGCTGATTTTTAACGCCGTATGGCCAAGCGCAGACAGTTTTCAGACACAGCCTTGGTTGATGGCTGCGTTAAACGGATATCCTTGTCGCCACCTCGCCGATGCCTGAGGATGGACGTGCACCATGCGGCTCGCCAGAGGCGCGTAACACGTTCAGCGCATGCCCGATGCGCACCCTGCGCGGGGGAAGGCACATGACCGATACAGGCAGGCTTCATCCAGCCACCGCCCTCCTTACGCACCATCAGCCGACTAACGATACGACAGCGGAGAGCAGCAGCGACAAAGTCGCCCTGATCACCGTGCTGGTCGTCGATGACGACCCCACCATTCGCCTGCTGATCGCCTCCGGCTTGCAGCGCAAGGGATACCGGGTGCTGCTCGCCGCCGATGGCCAGGAGGGGCTCGAAGTCTTCGG
This sequence comes from Halomonas sp. MCCC 1A11062, assembly GCF_021404355.1. Classification (NCBI taxonomy): domain Bacteria; kingdom Pseudomonadati; phylum Pseudomonadota; class Gammaproteobacteria; order Oceanospirillales; family Halomonadaceae; genus Halomonas; species Halomonas sp. MCCC 1A11062. The sequence goes on along the minus strand of NZ_JABFTW010000019.1, from coordinate 81,027 downwards.
CCAGCATGCACCCGACCTGGTGCTGGTGGACATGGACATGCCGAGACTGGACGGCTTCGGCACCCTGCGCGCCATTCGCAGCGGCCAGGCCGGGATCAACGGTCGTCACGTACCCTTGTTGATGCTGACCGGTCATGACGACGTAGGCTCGATCAACGACGCCTTCGATGCCGGCGCGACCGACTTCATGCCCAAGCCGATCAACCTGCCGCTGCTGACCGAGCGGGTACGCTATGCACTTAGCGGCGCCGCCCGCGAGCGAGCCCTGCGCGAAGCGCAGCTGGAACAGGCCAGCGCCTGCAAGCTCGCCCGCTTGGGCTTCTGGCACCTCGACGTCCACAGCGGCAAGCTGGAATGGTCGGAAGGCGCCGCCGACATGCTGGGCTGGCCCACTCTGCCCGGCGGCGTGGAGGAACTGACGGCGCTGGCCTCCCCCGAGCACAGACAGCGGCTGGAGACGGCCCTCAGCGTCGCCAGCCAGAACCGCGAGGGACTGGACCTCGAGCTTACCATTGGCCAGGGCAACCTCGAACGCACCCTGCGCCTGCAAAGCGCCGATCAAAGCAACGAACACTGCCTGGTGGGTGCTTTTCAGGACGTTACCGCTCTACGCGCCTTCGAGGACAAGGCGCTTTACCTGGCAGCCCACGACGAGCTGACCGGGCTGCCCAAACGCCACTGCTTTCTTGGCCTGCTCGCCGAGCGGCTGGCGCAGGCCCCCGAGACCCGCTGGTTGGTGGCGGTACTGGATATCAGCCGCCTGCATCGCATCAATGAAGCCCTGGGCATTCGCGCAGGCGATCAAGCTCTGGTGCTGTTCTCACGGCGCCTGGAACGATTTGCGCCGAGCCACGCCCTGCTCGGACGCCTGGAGGCCGGCAGCTTTGGCGTAGCCGTCCCTCTACCGGACTCGGCAGACCCTCGCCAGCTCTGTCAGCAGTGGATGCCGCCCCTGGCCCGGGCTCAACACATCGCCGGACAAGAGGTCTACATCGACTTCACCGCCGGTGCTAGCGTATACCCTGATGATGCACGGGATGCCGAAACGCTACTGGGCGCCGCACTACAGGCGCAGCGCCTCGCCCGCTCTCAGACAGGCCAACAGCGACTGCTGTTGAAGCAGGAGATTCTTGGCCACACCGATAGCGGCGCGCTGAGCTTCGAGGCCCATCTGCAGCAGGCGCTGCAAAGAGACGAGTTCTTTCTGGTCTATCAGCCGCAGCAGCACCTGGCCGATGGTCATATCAGCGCTGTGGAAGCCCTGCTACGCTGGCGCCATGCCAGCCGTGGAGTGGTTTCACCGGCGGAATTCATCCCGCTGCTGGAGGAGTCCGGCCAAATCGTCGATGTCGGCGACTGGGTCATCGGTGAAGCCTGCCGGCAGCTTGCCGAGTGGCAACGGGCCGGCCTGCACCTGCGCATGAGCATCAACCTCTCCGCCGTGCAATTCAACCAGCCCGACTTTCCCCAGCGCATCATGGCCCATGTGACTGCCAATCGCCTGCTGCCCAAACAGCTCGAGCTGGAGATCACCGAGAGTGCCGCCATGAGTCATCCCGAGCAGACGCTGAAGATGCTGCTCGAACTCAAGGATCTGGGGTTTTCGATTGCCATCGATGACTTCGGTACCGGCCACTCCACCTACCACTACCTGTTACGCTTCCCGATCGATACGCTGAAGATCGACCGTAGCTTCACCAACAGCGTGACCGAGGAGCGTTCCTGCCGCACCATCGTCCGCTCGCTCACGACTCTGAGTCAGGGGCTGGGCTTCAAAACGATTGCCGAAGGAGTGGAAACCCAGCGTCAGCGCGACTACCTCGAAGCACTCGACGTCGATGAGATCCAGGGGTTCTGGCTGGCCAAACCCATGACGGCGGATCGGCTCAGCGCGTTCGTCGCTGCGGTCGGCCGTCGCCTCTCCCAGCCACGCTGAAACAGCCCGTAAGGCTCGACTCACCCCTCGGCCGGCGACGCCAGATCGTCGCGAGGTGCGTCACCGGTGGCCACATACTCAGCCCCATACCCCAGCCTGGCAAAGGCCGCTCCGCTCAGATGCCCAAGATGCGTTATCCGCTCCACCGTGGCCTCGAGTGCCTCCAGCCCTGCCGCCTCGGCCATCTGCTCAAGCCTGGCAGCGGCTTGCGACAGCGCTGCGCAGCCCATGGACGCGGCCGCTCCCTTCAGCGAGTGCGAGGTCTCCCTGAGGCCAGAACGATCATGCCGATCAAGATCCCGCCGCAGGGCCGCGCGATCCTCGTCCAGCCGCTCGACGAACTTCCGCACGAGGTGATGCAGCGCCTTTTCATCCAGCGCTTCGCGCAGTGAGGTCAGCGTGGCAGGATCGATCTCCACCTCCGCTTCGCCGACGTGATCCTGAGGGGCTGCTGGGAGCGTATCCGAAGCAGTCGCGTCGAGCCCTGCCCCGGTGTATTCATGAGCGCCGTTCGGCAGCATCCACTGCTGGATGACTCGCTGCAGCTCGTGACGCGTGTACGGCTTGCACAGCACATCGTTCATACCGGCCTCGAGGCAGCGCTGCCTGGCCGAGGGTGTCGCATTGGCCGTCAGCGCCACGATGGGCAGCGGCGTGAGCCTGTCCGACTCCTGACGGCGCCAGCGCCGGGTGGTTTCCAGGCCATCGAGTATGGGCATCTGCATGTCCATCAGCACCAGGTCGAAGCGATGGCTCGCCATCAGTGTCAACCCCTCCTGACCATCGGCAGCCACACTGACGCGCTGGCCCAATCGCTCCAGCAGGGCTCTGGCCAGTTCACGGTTGGCAGGCTGGTCCTCGACGATGAGAACGCTTCCCCTGGGCAGGCTCAAGGCCGGCTCCTGACGCGTTTTGGCGTAGCGTTCGATGGCCTCCCGGCTCGGTACGCGCAGCGGTAACCGAACCTGGAAGCAACTGCCCACGCCCATTTCCGTGGTGAAATCGATGCGCCCCTGCATGGCCTTGACCAGCCGCTCGCAGATGGCAAGCCCCAGCCCCGAGCCGCCGTAGCGGCGCGCGATGGTACTGTCAGCCTGGGTGAAAGGCTTGAAGATATGGGCCCGGCTCTGCTCGGGAATGCCGCACCCCGTGTCCTCGACGCGGAAGCATAGCGTGTCGTCTTCACCGCGCCGTATCGTCAGGCGAACCTCACCGGCCGAGGTGAACTTGAAGGCATTGTTGAGCAGGTTCATCAGCACCTGACGAATGCGAGTCAGGTCGCCCAGCACCCAGCCAGGTAGCGAATCCTCCTGCTCGGCCCTGAAAGCGACACCCCGACTCGCGCTCAGCACGCCGTAGTGCCGCTCCAGTTGGTCGATGAGTTCACTCGGCTGGAATGGCTGCGAATCGAGATCCAGCACACCCGCGTCGAACTTGGTATAGTCGATCACGTCGTTGATGACCGCCTGAAGACTCACCAGGCTGTCATCCAGGGTACCCAGCAGCCGAGCGCCACGATCGCTCAACGGCTCATAGGTGAGTAGTTGTGCCACGCCGACGATGCCATTGAGCGGCGTGCGTATCTCATGGCTCATCACCGCCATGAATTCCGATTTGGCCTGGCTCGCCCTTTCCGCCCTCTGCACCGCAGCATCGAGTTCACGCGCCTGGATCTCGAGCAGATAGCGCCGCTCCCGATTGGTCCTGCCCTCCCTGATCAGAAAGGCCACCAGCACCGAGCCTGCCCCCATCAGCAGCACGATGAGCACGAGCAACAGCGTATAGAGGTTCCACAGGTCGTCGCGCTCATGGGTACGTAACAAGGCAACGTGAGCATTGATGTCGAGGATCAAGCGAGAGGTCTTCTGCTGTAGCGCGAGCAACCGTTCCATCAGTGTCGCCAAGATGGCATCGTCGAGTACGTCATCGCCACTCTCCAGCGGCGACAGCACGGAATCGAGCTCGAACGTCAGCGCAACGGCACGCTCCAGGGCCTCGCCCAGAGGCTGCGTGGTCAGACTCTGCTTCAGCTCACCGCGGCCGAAGAGATCGGCACGGCTGTACAGGATTTCATAGCGCAGCAACAGTTCATCGAGATCTCCGTGCCAGGGCGACAGCGTCATCCGCATCTCTCTGACCTCGCGATCGAACTGGTAAGCCGACCAGGTGAGATCCTCGAGCATGCGATGCTCGATCTGTCGCATTCGGTCATGGATGATCTTTGCCGTCAGCAGCGCCGAACCGAACAGCACGATAGCGGCACAGGCCGCGATACGGTATCGCAGGCCCTGACTTGCCGTGCGCGACATGCCACTACTCCGCGAGAACATCGATATGCGCGACCTGCCAGACCGAGCGGGACATGATCTTCTCGTTGAGCAATTCGGGCTGGTCGTCGAAGGGGTAAATGACGAACAGCGGCCCCTGGTCGCGCACCCGCAAGGGCACGCCATCCAAGGTCATCGCCAGTATCACGTCATACTGATTGAAATCGTCGACCGGAATGCTGGCGCTGTAATCGTTCAGCGCCATCACCCGCAGCATCTCGCCCTGGGCCCCGACGGCATCCAGGACGTCGCGTCCCAGCGGGCCGGCAAAGGTGACCTGACCGTCGTGCCAGGGGGTATGGGTCCTGATCGTATGCTGGGGCATGGCTTCCAGCATGGCGCGATCGAACAGCGCCGCACCTTCCCCGTTGGTTACGCCGATGCTGCCGGTGATCGTCAATATGACTCGCCCTTCCGGCGCATCGAGGGCATGCCCTGTAATGGCAACCAGACACATCAACAAGCCACATGAGAGCGCGCTGCGCATGGCAGGATTCCTATCGGTTCTTCTTGCAACGAGTATACGGCAGTAACGGCCTGCCAGACTGGTCACGCAATCAACGCTGACTGCGACTCGGCACGAGCCGACAACGAGGGAAGCAAGAACGACAAGGATTGGCTCCCGGAGCAGGACTCGAACCTGCGACCCAGTGATTAACAGTCACTTGCTCTACCGACTGAGCTATCCGGGAACGACATGGCGGGAAAGGACTTCCCACGGGGTGGTAGTAGCCGATGGCTCCTCGAGCAGGACTCGAACCTGCGACCCAGTGATTAACAGTCACTTGCTCTACCAACTGAGCTATCGAGGAATGACGTGCGTCATGATCAGCGTGCGTTCGTGGCTCCCGGAGCAGGACTCGAACCTGCGACCCAGTGATTAACAGTCACTTGCTCTACCGACTGAGCTATCCGGGAATGGCCGTGAACACGGTGCGTAGTATACGGATCGCCCACGTAAGGTCAAGGGCGTATCTTGGCAGAAACTCTGCCAAGGTAGGCACATAACGAAGGACGCCCGATCGAGATGACTCGATCGGGCGTCCTGTCGTAACTGGTGGCTACGCCCTGATTTGAACAGGGGACCCCATCATTATGAGTGATGTGCTCTAACCAGCTGAGCTACGTAGCCAAGTGGCACGAAGGCAGCCCTTCGCGACGCGCTGAATTATGCATGAACCACTTCTCTCAGGCAAGACTGTTACTGCTCGGCTTTTTATTGATTGAACGTTCAATAAAAAAATGCCAGACTCGACCTACCTTATATATGCCACATGCCAGTCACGGCGAAGGGTCAAGGAGTCAACGTTGCCCAAGACAGGAATGGAACCCATTCGACGCAGCCAGCTCATCCAGGCGACCATGGCGGCCATCGACGAAGTCGGCCTGGCCGACGCCACCGTCTTGAGGATCGCCCGACATGCCGGCGTTTCCGCTGGCATCATCAGCCACTATTTCGGCGGCAAGGACGGCCTGCTCGAAGCCACCATGCGCCAGATTCTCACCGATCTCGGCCAGGCAGTGGCTGAGCGTCGACTCCGCCTGGCCGATGGCTCCCCACGCGACCATATCGCCGCCATCATCGACGGCAACTTCGATCGCAGCCAGATTTCCGGTCCCGCGGCCAAGACCTGGCTCGCCTTCTGGGCCAGCAGCATGCACAGACCCCAGTTGCAACGGCTGCAGCACGTCAACGATCAGCGCCTCTACTCCAACCTCTGCTTCCAGTTTCGGCGGCTGATGCCACTGAACGAAGCGCGAGATGCCGCCCGCACCCTGGCGGCCATGATCGATGGCCTGTGGCTGCGCGGCACCCTGAGCCCCGAAGGGTTGGATACCGAGCGCGCCCGGCGCCTGGCCCACGCCTGCCTCGACAACATGTTGGCCGGCCACGACACCTCCGCAGCGTCACCCAAGGAGACAGCATGACCGCTTTCGATACCGAGACTCTCTACATCGACGGCCGCCGGGAACCGGCTACCTCCGGCGAATCCTTCGACGTCATCAATCCCTTTGACGGCAGCCTGCTGGCCAGGGTCGACCAGGCCAGCCAGGCCGACGTCGACCGCGCCGTCGCTACCGCGCAGGAAGGCCAGCGCCGCTGGGCCGCCATGACCGGCATGCAGCGCGGTCGCGTACTGCAGCGCGCCGTGGCACTGTTGAGAGAGCGCAATGACGAGCTGGCCGAGCTCGAAACGCGCAACACCGGCAAGCCGATCAGCGAAACCGCCGCGGTGGACATCGTCACCGGCGCCGACGTGCTCGAATACTACGCCGGCCTGGCCCCGGCCATCGAAGGCGCCCAGATTCCGCTGCGCGAGTCGTCGTTCGTTTATACCCGGCGCGAACCGCTGGGGGTGATCGGTGCCATCGGCGCCTGGAACTACCCGATCCAGATCGCCTGCTGGAAGGCTGCTCCGGCGCTGGCCGCCGGCAACGCCGTGGTGTTCAAGCCCAGCGAGGTCACTCCGCTCTCGGCCATGAAGCTGGCTGAAATTTTCACCGAAGCCGGACTGCCCGACGGCGTGTTCAACGTGGTTCACGGCGACGCCCGGGTCGGCCAGATGCTGACCGCGCATGAAGGCATCGCCAAGGTCTCGTTCACCGGCGAGGTGGGTACCGGCAAGAAGGTGATGGCCGCGGCGGGCGGCTCGACGCTCAAGGACGTAACCATGGAGTTGGGCGGCAAGTCGCCGCTGATCGTGTTCGCCGACGCCGATCTCGACCGCGCTGCCGATGCCGCCATGATGGCCAACTTCTATTCCAGCGGTCAGATCTGCACCAACGGCACCCGGGTCTTCGTCGAGCGTTCGGTGAAGACGGCCTTCGAGGAGAAGATCGTCGAGCGCGTGGCGCGCATCCGCGCCGGCGACCCGCTCGATCCCAAGATCAATTTCGGCCCGCTGGTCAGCTTCGAGCATCAGGCCAAGGTGCTCGACTACATCGCCTACGGCAAGCAGGACGGCGCGCGGGTGCTGATCGGCGGCGAGCCTCTCGACGAGGGCGATTTCGCCCGCGGCGCCTGGGCCCCGGCCACGGTGTTCACCGATTGCAGCGACGACATGCGCATCGTGCGCGAAGAGATCTTCGGCCCGGTGATGTCGATCCTCGCCTTCGACGACGAAGAGGAGCTGATCCGTCGCGCCAACGACACCCACTATGGCCTTGCCGCCGGGGTGTTCACCGAGAGCCTCGCCCGGGCGCATCGCACCATTCATCGAATGGAAGCCGGCATCTGCTGGATCAACACCTGGGGCGAGTCGCCGGCGGAAATGCCGGTGGGCGGCTACAAGCAGTCCGGCGTCGGCCGCGAGAACGGCATCGAAACCCTGGCCCACTACACCCAAACCAAGTCGGTGCAGGTGGAAATGGGACCCTTCGAGTCGGTGTTCTGAGGAAATCGCCATGTCCCAGGTTCGTGAATTCGACTACGTCATCATCGGCGCCGGCTCCGCCGGCAACGTGCTGGCTGCCCGCCTCACCGAGGACGCGGGTGTCAGCGTGCTGCTGCTCGAAGCCGGCGGCCCCGACTACCGCTTCGACTTCCGTACCCAGATGCCCGCCGCCCTGGCCTACCCGCTGCAGGGCAAGCGCTACAACTGGGCCTTCGAGACCGATCCGGAACCGCACATGAACGGCCGCCGCATGGAGTGCGGTCGCGGCAAGGGGCTGGGCGGCTCGTCGCTGATCAACGGTATGTGCTACATCCGCGGCAATGCCCTGGACTACGACAACTGGGCCAGCCTGGCCGGTCTTGACGACTGGCGCTACGCCGACTGCCTGCCCTATTTCCGTAAGGCCGAGTGCCGCGACATTGGCGCCAACACCTACCACGGCGGCGATGGCCCGGTCAGCGTGACCACGCCCAAGGAGGGCAACAACGAGCTCTACCGCGCCTTCGTCGATGCCGGCGTGCAGGCGGGCTATCCCGAGACCGAGGACGTCAACGGCTATCAGCAGGAGGGCTTCGGCCCCATGGACCGTTTCGTCACCCCCAAGGGGCGCCGCTCCTCCACCGCGCGGGGCTATCTCGATCAGGCCAAGGGGCGCGACAACCTCACCATCGAGACCCACGCCACCACTGACGTGATCGAGTTCGAGGGCAAGCGCGCCGTGGGCGTACGCTACCTGCGCCGCGGCCAGACACAGCAGGTTCGCGCCCGGCGCGAAGTGCTGCTGTGCGCCGGGGCCATCGCCTCGCCGCAGATCCTGCTGCGCTCAGGGGTCGGCAATCCCGTGCACCTGCGCGAGTTCGACATCCCCGTGGTGCACGAACTGCCCGGAGTCGGCGAGAACCTGCAGGACCACCTGGAGATGTACATCCAGTACGAGTGCAAGCAGCCGATCAGCCTCTACCCGGCGCTGAAGTGGTTCAACCAGCCGAAGATCGGCGCCGAGTGGCTGCTTCTCGGCAGCGGCGTCGGTGCCAGCAACCAGTTCGAGTCATGCGCCTTCATCCGCACCCACGACGCGGAACCCTGGCCCAACCTGCAGTACCACTTCCTGCCCATCGCCATCAGCTACAACGGCAAGAGCGCGGTGCAGGCCCATGGCTTCCAGGCTCACGTGGGCTCGATGCGCTCCGAGAGCCGCGGGCGTATCCGCCTCACCTCGCGCGATCCCGAGGCGGCTCCCAGCATTCTGTTCAACTACATGGCCAAGGAGAAGGACTGGCAGGAGTTTCGCGACGCCATTCGCCTGACGCGCGAGATCATCGCCCAGCCGGCCATGGATCCCTACCGCGGCCGTGAGATCTCGCCGGGGCCGGACGTGCAGAGCGACGAGCAGTTGGATGCCTTCGTGCGCGAACACGCCGAGACCGCCTACCACCCCTGCGGCAGCTGCCGCATGGGCGAAGGCGACGACGCCGTGGTCGACGGCCAGGGCCGGGTGCACGGTCTCGAAGGTCTGCGCGTGGTGGATGCCTCGCTGTTCCCGGTGATCCCCACCGGCAACCTCAACGCGCCGACCATCATGCTGGCCGAGAAGATCGCCGACCGCATTCGCGGCCGCGAGCCGCTGCCCGCTTCCGATGCGCCCTATTTCGTGGCCGGTGATAGTCCGGCGAGGCGCGAGCCCCAGCGCCGCTTATCATAAGCAGCACTTTATCTTCCACCCAGCGCCCTGCCTCGTGCAGGGCGCTGTCATTTCGTGTGCGCCTCAGGACTGGCCAGCACCGGGGAGATCGGCTAGGCTGACACATTCAAACAACTGTTCTAAACGCGATCCGAAACACGGAGACGAGGCATGCTCACCCTGATACTCCTGATCCTCACCGTCGTCGGCCTGCTGGTGCTGATGCGGCGCGAGGCCGGCGCGGTGCCGACCCTGGCGCTACTCGGCGTACTTGGCCTGGCGGGGCTGCTGCTGGGCTCCCCGGTGCTCGGCGTGCTGCTGCTGCTCGGCGCGGCGGGGGTAGCCGTGGCCGGCCTGCCGGCGCTACGTATCCACTGGCTCAGCCCGCGCCTGTTCGCCATGTTCAAGCGCGTCTCGCCCAAGGTCTCGGACACCGAGCGCATCGCTCTGGAAGCCGGCACCGTGGCTTGGGACGGCGAGCTGTTCTCGGGCCGTCCGCAGTGGGACAAGCTGATGAGCTACCACGACGACGGCCTGTCCGAGGAGGAGCGCAGCTTCCTCGAGCACCAGTGCTCGGTGGCCGCCGGCATGTGCAACGCCTGGGAGATCGCCAAGGAGCGTGCCGACCTGCCGGAGGAGCTGTGGCAGTACCTGAAGAAGGAAGGCTTCTTCGGCATGATCATTCCGAAGGAGTACGGCGGCCTGGGCTTCTCGGCCAAGGCGCAGTCGCTGGTGCTGCAGAAGCTCTCCATCAGCGAGACGCTGATGGTCACGGTGGGCGTACCCAACTCCCTGGGTCCGGGGGAGCTGCTGCTCAAGTACGGTACCCAGGCGCAGAAGGATCACTTCCTGCCGCGCCTGGCCGACGGCCGTGAGATCCCCTGCTTCGGCCTGACCGGCCCCCGCGCCGGCTCTGATGCCACCTCGCTGCCCGACACCGGTATCGTGTGCAAGCAGATGATCGACGGCAAGGAGGTGCTGGGCCTGCGTCTCAACTTCGAGAAGCGCTGGATCACCCTGGCCCCCATCGCCACCGTGGTGGGCCTGGCCTTCCGCCTGTTCGACCCCGACCACCTGCTGGGCGAAGAAGAGGATCGCGGCATCACCCTGGCGCTGGTGCCACGCAACACCGCCGGCATGGAGATCGGTCGCCGCCACCACCCCATCGGTAGCCCGTTCCTCAATGGCCCGATCAAGGGCAAGGACGTCTTCGTCCCGCTGGACACCATCATCGGCGGCACCGAGATGATCGGTCAGGGCTGGCGCATGCTGGTGGAGTGCCTCTCCATCGGCCGCTGCATCACCCTGCCCTCCGGCGCCAGCGGCACCATGCGCTACGCCCTGGGCTGGACCGGCGGTTTCGGCCGTATCCGTCGCCAGTTCAACGTGCCGGTGGTAGAGATGGAGGGCGTGCAGGAACCCCTGGCACGCCTGGCCTCGCTGGGCTACATCGCCCAGGCGGCGGTCTACCAGACCGCCAACACCATCGACCGCGGCGAGAAGCCTTCCGTCCCCTCGGCGATCCTCAAGAGCCAGCTCACCGAGTTTCAGCGCCTCGGGCTTTCCGACGCCATGGACATCCACGGCGGCAAGGCGGTCACCTTGGGCCCACGCAACTACCTGGGCATCGGCTACAGCGCCAACCCGGTTTCGATCACGGTCGAGGGCGCCAACATCATGACCCGCAACCTGATGATCTTCGGTCAGGGCGCCATCCGCTGCCATCCGTTCGTGCTCGAAGAGCTGGCCGCCTCCGACAGCAACGACCTCAAGGCCTTCGACCGCGCCTTCTTCGGTCATGCCGCACTGATCTTCGGCAACGCCGCCCGCGCCTTCACCATGGGGCTCGGTATCGGCAAGCCCACGGTGCCCTTCGATGCCGTGGCCGCCCCCTACGCCCGCGACATGGCGCGCCTCTCCGCCGGCTTCAGCCTGTGTGCCGACGCCGCCATGGCCAGCCTGGGCTCGACCCTCAAGCAGCGCGAGATGATCTCGGCGCGGCTGGGCGACGTGCTCTCCAACCTCTACCTGGCCTCGATGGTGCTCAAGCACTGGCAGGAAGGTGACAAGGTCGAGGGCGAAGCGGCCCTGTTCCACTACAGCTGCACCCACCTGCTGCAGCGCGCCGAGCAGGCCTTCGACGAGCTGTTCGACAACCTGCCCAACCGCGCGCTGGCCGGCGTGCTGCGCGCCGTGACGATGCCGCTGGGCCGGCGCTGGAAGCGCCCCGCCGATCAGCTGACCCGCGAGATCGCCCAGGCCGTGTCCCGCGACACACCGCTGCGCACCAAGCTGATCGCCGCGGCCTGGCTGGACGACGACGGCGTCAAGGACAACCCGCTGGCCCACTACAACGCCCTGCTGGCCGACTACGACCGCGCTGAGGCGCTCTACCGCACGGTCAACAAGGCCTATGCCAAGGGCGAGCTGCCGCGTCAGGCGCTACACCCCGAGGTGCGCCTGGAGGCGGCGCGGGAGAAGGGTCTGGTCAGCGAGGAGGACGCCGAGTTCATGCGCCGCTTCGAAGCCGAAGTGCTCGAGCTGCTCAGCGTGGACGACTTCGAGTACGACGAGTTCGCCACCGACAAGGCCAATATCCTGCGCCACAACGCGGCGTAAGATCGGCCCCCTACCAAACCCCGGCCCAGCGCCGGGGTTTTTAAGACCTCTATTCGAAAGTCAGGGAAGTGTGATTCACGTCACGAGCGAAGCTAGGCTGGTCGCCGCCGGAACGGAGCAACCGGAGTTGACTTATTGCTCAATGAGGATTGTGACGGTTCGACGCTTCGATACCGCCGGCGATCAGGATAGCGAGCGCAGTAGGGAATCGCGATTCCCTACAAGGGCCACACAAGCAGGATCATCGGTATCGCCACCGCCATCACCACCAGCTCCAGCGGCAGGCCCATGCGCCAGTAGTCGCCGAAGCGATAGCCGCCGGGGCCCATCACCAGGGTGTTGGACTGGTGCCCGATGGGAGTGAGAAAGGCGCAGGAGGCGCTGATGGCCACCGCCATCAGGAAGGGATCGATGGACGCATCGAAACCGTTGGCCAGGCTGACGGCGATCGGTGCCATAAGTACTGCCGCCGCCGCATTGTTGATTACGTCGGAGAGCATCATGGTAGTGACGAACAGCAGTATCAGGATCGACACGGTGGGCCAGGTACCCCCCAGCTCCAGCAGGCTGTTGGCAATGAGCGCCGCGCCGCCGCTGGTTTCGAGCGCCGTGCCCACGGGGATCATGGCGCCCAGCAGGATGATCACCGGGCCGTCGATGGCCTGATAACCGTCTCGCAGCGGCAATACGCCGACCAGCAGCGTGACCAGGGCCGCCAGGGCAAGCGCGACAGCATTGGGTAGGATATCCAGCAGCATGGCGGCGATGGCCAGGGCAAAGATGCCGAGAGACACCAGCAGCATGCGCGGCTGCCCCAGGGTAAAGTTACGCCTGGCCAGGGGCAGGCAGCCCAACGTTGCCAGGCTCTCGCTCAGATTGCTCTCGCCGCCCTGCAGCAACAGCACGTCACCGGGACGAAAACGGATATCGCGCAGGCGCTGGCGCAGGCGGCTGCCGTCCCGGGCCACCGCCACCAGATGCATGCCGTACTGGTTGTGCAACCGCAGTTGGGTCACGGTACGGTTGACCATGATCGAGTCGTTGCGCACCACCGCCTCGACCAGCTCCAGTCCCTCGGTATCCAGACCGTTGGATTTGGTATTCTCGGTATCCGGCAGGCTAGCGTCCCGCTGCAGTTGCCCACCCTCTTCCGCCTCGGCGCGATCTTGCTCGAGGGTTTCCTCCTGCGGGTCGATTCCCACCCGCAGGCCGGCCTTATCCTCGAGCAGTTTCATCTCTTCCGGCCCCGCCTCTACCAGCAGGACATCCCCCTCTTTCAGCGCGCCGAGGAAGGCATGCCCAGCGTAGCGCTGCTCACCGCGCAAGACCGCCAGAACCGGTAGCGTCTCCTCGAGTTCACGCTGCAGCTCACGCAGGGTCCAACCGAGCGCCTTGGCCTCCTCGTCCACCCGGACCTCGACCAGATAGTGACTGATATCGAACATGCCCTCGGTGGACGCATTGCCGGCGCGCTGCGGTACCAGCCGCCAGCCCAGCAATACGATGAACACGAGCCCCGCCAGGGCAACTGCGGCCCCGACGGGGAAGAAGGAGAACATGCCGAAGGTCTCTCCGGTTACCGAGCCGCGGTAGGCAGAGATGATAATGTTAGGTGGGGTGCCGATCAGCGTCATGAGACCGCCGAGCAGCGAGCCAAAGGCCAGTGGCATCAGCAACAGCGAAGGCGAGGTATTGTGCTCACGGGCCAGGCGCATGGCCACCGGCAGCAGCAGCGCCAGAGCGCCGACGTTATTCATGAAGCCCGACAGCACCACCACCGTGGCGGTGAGCGCCACCAGTTGCAGGAACAGGCGGTCGCCGACCTTGAGCACCTGCTCGGCGATGACGTCGACCACGCCGGAGCGCTCGAAGCCGCGACTGAGCACTAGAACGGCGGCTACGGTAATCACCGCCGGATGACCGAAACCGTAAAAGGCCTCCTCGCCCGGCACCAGCCCCAGGATCACGCAAGCCAGCAGCGCGGAGAGCGCCACCAGATCGTAACGAAAGCGCCCCCAGACGAAAGCGGCCAGCGCCAGGCCCAGCACGATGAAAACCAGCGTATGGTCGGCCATGTCCACTCCCTGTGTCGGCGAGCTTTCAGCACAACAGGCACGGGCAAAAAAATCCAGCGCTTTCTTTGCCTTGGCGCTCATTACGCAGACGCCGAGACGAAAGAAACCCGGCCGTAGCCGGGTTCCGGTCGTCGGTGGGAGCTTACTTTGCCATCTTCTCGAGCATGGCGTTGACCGCCGCCAAGTGCTCCGGCTCGTTGTGGCACATGCCCTGGAACACGGCGCAGAGGTCGAGAAAATCCTTGAGCTCGGTGCGCTGTGCCATCTTCATCAGGCGTTTGGTCAGCCGCGTGGCCTTGGGCGGCTGGGCGGCGATGCGTGCCGCTAGCTCGCCCACCTTCTCCATCAGCGCCTCCGGCTCGGTGACCTCGAGCACGATGCCGTACTCTCTGGCTTCCTCGGCGTCGATCACCCGTCCGGAGAGAGTCAGCTCGAAGGCCCGCTGGTAGCCGATCAGGCGCTGCATGAACCAGGCGCCGCCGTCGCCTGGGATGATGCCCAGATTGAGGAAGGTCTCGCCGAACTTGGCCTTGCGCGAGGCGATGCGGATATCCGCCATGTTGGCCAGGTCGAAGCCGGCACCGATGGCGGGGCCGTTGACCGCAGCGATCACCGGCACCTCCACCGCCTGGAGCGCCAGCGGGATGCGCTGAATGCCGCGCCGGTAACGCCCCGCCACCTCGGCTACGCCGCCGGCGAAGTCGCCGCCGCGATTGGCCATGTCCTTGACGTTTCCGCCGGCGGAGAAGGCCGAGCCCGCGCCGGTGATGACCAGTACCGAGAGCTCGTCGCAGCGGTTGACCCACTCCGCCACGGCGACGATGTCGTCGGCCAGTGCCGTACCGGTCAGGGCGTTGCGCACGTCGTGGCGATCCAGGGTCAGGGTCGCCACGCGCTCTTCAACGGTCAGCAGCGCATCCTGCAAAACGGGGGCTGGGGGCTGGCTCGTGCTCTCGCTCATGCCATGGACTCCTTGGCGTTTTCGTTGACGGGTTCGCGCTCCACGATAACGCGGGCATCCACCACGGCATAGCCGTCGGCATTGACGATCACCGGGTTGAGATCGAGCTCGCTGAGCTCAGGGTAGGCATCGGCGATGCGCGACACCGTGAGCAGCAGCTCCACCAGCGCCTCCTTGTTCACCGCCGGCTCACCGCGGGCGCCTTCGAGGATCTTGCGCGCCTTGATCTGCTCCACCATGCTGCGCGCGTCGTGACGCGACAGCGGGATCGCGCGGAAGGCGACGTCTTCGAGGATCTCGACGAAGATCCCGCCCAGACCGAACATCAGCACCGGGCCGAAGATCGGGTCGCGGATCACGCCGACGATAACCTCGATGCCCTTCCGGGCCATCGGCGCAACCAGCACCCCCTCGATCTCGGCCCGGGCGTCGTAGGCGCGACAGGAAACGAGAATCTCCTCCCGAGCGCGACGCAGCGCGGCCTCGCCGACCAGGTTGAGCTTGACCCCACCGGCGTCCGACTTGTGCAGGATGTCCCGGGAGACCACCTTCATGGCCAACGGCGTGTCACCGAAGGTGGCCGCCGCCTCGCCAAGCTCGGCGTCGCTGCGCACCACCAGCTCCTGCGGCACCTCGATGCCGTGCTCACGCAACAGCCGCTTGGCCTCGTACTCGAACAGGTCACGCCCTTCGGCGCGGGCACGCTGGAACATGTCGCCGAGCTCGGGCTTGGGTGCGATGGCCGCTTCACGAGGGTGCTGCCGGCTCAAGGCGAGGTACTCGCCTCGCTCGCCAAGGGCGGCGAGAACCCTCACCGCCTGCTCGATGGAGGCGTAGATGGGCAGCCCCGCCTCGTGCAGCCGGCGCAGCGCCGGTGGCTTGATCGGCGTGTAAAGACTGTAGACGACCAGCGGCTTGTCGGTCGCCTTGGACAGGTCCACCATCGCCTCGGCGCCGCGCATCTCGTCACCCAGCAGCGACTCGGCGAAACGGATGCTGTAACCGCCGAACATGCCCACCAGGAAGACGCTGTCGACGTTGTCGTCGGCGGCGACGATCTCCATGCAGGTGGCCAGCAAGGAGGGATTGGCATCGGTGGAACCGGCCACGTCCACCGGGTTGACCGTCGAGGCCTGGGGAAACAGCACGTCGCGCAGTTGCTGGCGGGTTTCCTCGCTGAGTTCGGCCAGTTCCAACCCCGCCTCGGCGAGACGGTCGGAGGCGATGGTGGCCTGACCGCCGCCGTCGGAAATCACCGCCACCCGCTTGCCACGGGCCTTCTGCAGCAGCCCCAGCCCCTCGGCCACCGGCAGAATCTCATCGGAGTGCTGCACCACGCTGACGCCGGCCTGCCGCAGCAGGTCCACGGTCATGGCATAGCTGCCGGCCAGCGCCCCGGTATGTGAACTGGCCGCCTTCTGACCGGCCTCGGTGGAACCCGACTTGTAGACCACCACCGGCTTCATGGCGGTGACATCTCGGGCCACCTCGAGGAACTTGCGCCCGTCGCGAAAGCCCTCCACGTAGAGCGTGGCCACGCGGGTGTGTTCGTCCTCGCCGAGATAGCGCAGGTAGTCGTCGAAGCCGATATCGCTCTGATTGCCCGGGCCGACATAGGTGGAAAAGCCTACCTGGCCGTTGTACTGGGCCTCCAGCGCCAGCGACAGCAGCATGTTGCCCGACTGGGAAACAATGCCCACGTCGCCGGGCTTGACGTTGTCCAGCGCCAGCAGATTGAGCCGGTGGTGCAGATTGAACACGCCGGAGGTGTTGGGGCCGATGATGCGTACGCCGTGGGCTTCGGCCTTGGCCATCATCTCGCGTTCCAGCTCGGCGCCCTCACCGCCGATCTCGGCGAAGCCGCTGGCGAGTATCACCGCTCCCTTGATGCCGCGGCGGCCGCACTCGGCGATCAGACCCGGCACGCTGGCGGCTGGGGTGCAGATCAGCGCCAGCTCGGGCGAACCGGGAATCGCGGCGATGGACGGCCAGGCCTTGATGCCGAGGATCATGTCGGCCTTGGGGTTGACGGGATAGATGTCGCCGCGAAAACCATCCTTGATCAGGCCGACCATGGCCTTGTAGCCGCGCTTGGTGGGATCGCTCGAGGCGCCCACCACGGCAATGCCGGTGGGAGCCAGAATGGCGTGCAGTGGACTGCGCACGGGTAAGTGTCCTTCGATGGGGTTCATGTCTCGCATCCTTGAGTCTCAATGGCCCTTGAACTGGGGGGCACGCTTCTCGGCGAAGGCGTCGACCCCCTCCTGCCAATCGGTCGTGGTCGAGCAGGTGAAGACCGCATCCAGTTCCTGCTGCAGCTGGCTTTCGAGCCCGGTGTCGCTGCCCTGGTTGACCAGCCGCTTGAGCATGGCGATCGACACCGGCGCCTGGCCGGCCAGGCTCTCGGCCAGCTTCTGCGCCTCGGCCGGCATGGCATCGGCGGCGTGGCACGAGGTGGCCAGGCCGATGCGGGCCGCCTCGCGACCGTCGATGCGGCGCCCGGTGTAGAGCAGCTGACGCGCCATGTTCAGCCCCACCAACTGCGGCAACAGCTTGGAGACGCCGCCGCCGACGCAGGTACCGATGCTGGTTTCGGGGAAGCCGATCTGGGCCTCCTCGGCCATGACGATGAAGTCGCAGGCCACCGCCATTTCGGCACCGGCGCCTAGGGCGTAACCGTTGACGGCGGCAATGACCGGCTTGCGATGGCGCAGGATCGCTTCGCACACGTCGTTACCGAGTTGCAGGTAGCGGCGACGCTGGAACAGCGTGCGCTGGGCACTGCCATGCTCCTTCATGTCGGCACCGACGCAGAAGGCCCGTCCCTCGCCGGTGAGGATCACGCAGCGCACCTCAGGGTCGCGCTCGGCTTCTGCCAGGGCGGCGAGCAGCTCGCTGTAGAACGCCTCGACCACCGCATTGAGGCGATGCGGTCGGTTGAAGCGGATTTCCATGACCGCCCCGCGGCGGTCGACGATGAGGGTTTCGGGGCTGGTGGCGCTCATGAGCGTTTCGGCACTCTCTCGGCGTAATGGATGGCTGACGTGGCGATAACGGATGACACGGTATGTGCCATATGGAAACAAACGTAACGTTATAAAACATTTAATGTCACATTTGTTTTATGCGCATGCTAGACAAGGAACGATGCGACGTCAACACGAGCGTGCCGCGATAAAAACAAAGTGAAAACGAATGTGTCATTACTTGACGGAAGCCATGCGTTACAATGCGCCTCCCTTCCCGTCGGCTTCCATGAGCCGGGCCCAGGCCCCCTGATCGAGGAGACAGCCGTGCTGGAACGCGAGACACAGAGCGCTGACGCCACCCCGGAAGAGGCATGCCCGCCCACCGGTCTGGATGCCGTGAACCAGCAGCTGGCTGCCGCCTATCCCGAGCTCAGCCCGCAGCTGAAGCTTGCCGCCGGCTACGTGCTGGAGCATCCGGTGGAGATCGCCTTTCAGTCGATCCGCAAGTCGGCCAGGGCCGCCCGGGTCACCTCCTCGACCCTGGTGCGCCTGGCCAAACGCCTCGGCTTCGACAGCTACGAACAGTTCCGTGAAGTGTTTCAATCGGCCGTGCAGGCCGGTCCGGTGGAACTCTCCGGCCGTGCCAGCGACCTGCGCAACCTGGCCAGCCAGACCGACGATCAGGTGTTTCTCGACGTCGGCGACGCCGCCTTCGACAACATCGGGCGCCTGTTCACCGCCGACACTCAGGCACGCGTGCGCGATGCCGCCATGATGCTGCTCGCCGCCGAGAAGATCGCCGTGGTGGGCTTTCGCGATACTTTCGCCTGCGCCTATCACTTCGCCTACGTCGGCCGCATCGCCATGCCCAACGTCCAGCTCATCCGTGGCCAGGAGGGCGGCCTGCTGACCGAACTGGCCCCCTTCGGCGAGAACGACGTGGTGGTCGCCTTCGGTTTCGAACCCTACTGCGCCGAGACCGTGCGAGCGCTGGAAATCGCCCGCGCGGCGGGCGTCAAACCCATCGTCATCACCGATACCCTGCGCTCGCCGCTGGTGCCCGGCGCGGCCATCACCTTCACCGTGGCCAACGCCACGCCGCACTTCTTCCCCTCGATTCTCTCCGCCATCACCCTGATCGAGGTGCTGCTGGCCGAGTGCGTCGCCTACGGCCCCGACAGCCTCGTCGACAACGTGGCAAGCTTCGAGTCGCGCATGCGTGAGATGGGCGCCTACGTCAGCAACGAGTGACGCGCCAATCCAGCAGCTTCCAACGACAACGCCCGCCTCGAGTGAGGCGGGCGTTGTGCGTGAGCAAGTCTGCGCTTCTGCTTACGGCAGCAGGATAGTGGAGCCGGTGGTCTGACGGCTGGCCAGCGCGTCCTGGGCCTTGCCGGCCTCGGCCAGGGCAAAGCGCTGCCCGATGTCGATCTTGACCTTGCCGCTGCCCAGCATGTCGAACAGGTCGCGACACATCGCCTCCAGCCGCTCGCGGGTGTCGGCATAGCCGTTGAGGCTGGGACGGGTGACGAACAGCGAGCCCTTCTGGTTGAGGATGCCGAGATTGACGCCCTCCACCGCCCCGGAGGCATTGCCGAAGCTGACCATCAGCGAACGCGGCTTGAGGCAGTCCAGCGAGGTGATCCAGGTGTCCTTGCCCACCGAGTCGTAGACCACGTCGCACATCGCGCCGTTGGTGAGCTCGCGCACCCGCTCGACCACGTTCTCACGGGTGTAGTCGATGGTTTCCCAGGCGCCGTTGGATTTCGCCAGCTCGGCCTTCTCGGACGAGCTGACGGTGCCGATCAGCTTGACCCCCAGCGCCTTGGCCCACTGGCAGGCAATCGAGCCGACCCCGCCGGCAGCGGCATGCCACAGGATCGTCTCGCCGCCCTTTAGCGGAGCGGTCTGGCGCAGCAGGTACTGGACGGTGAGCCCCTTGAGCATGCTGGCGGCGGCGGTCTCGGCGTCGACGTTATCGGGCAGCGTCACCACCTTGTCCGCCGGCAGCACGTGATACTCGGCGTAGGCACCCAGCGGCCCCTGAGCATAGGCGACCCGGTCGCCCGCCTTCAGGTGGCTCACCCCCTCGCCCACGGCATCGACTACACCGGCACCCTCGGTGCCCAGCCCCGAAGGCAGACCAGGCGCAGGATAGAGACCGGTGCGGAAATAGATGTCGATGAAGTTGAGCCCGATCGCCTCGTTCCTGACCCGTACTTCACCGGGCGCCGGATCGGCCGGCGTCACATCGATGTATTCGAGCACTTCGGAACCGCCGGTGCGGGAGAACTGAATTCGCTTTGACATGGGGTGTTTTCCTTTGTCGGCTAACGATAGGGATGCTTCATCCAACCGCCATGCGCGCATGGGGTCAAGGGGTTGATGGCAACAGAGCGCTTCACTACCCGGGAAATGCGGCCAGGCGTTCGACGAAGCTCGCCTTCTCCTGCTCGAAGAAGTGAGCGTCATGCTTGAAGCGACGCAGGATCGCCTCCTCATCGAAACCGAGTGGTGGCTCCAGCTCGCTCACGCCGCGTGCCGAATGATGAGGTGAGAGCCCGACACGACGGCCGCCCGGCGTCGCAAACCAGCGGTTGATACCGCAACGGCGATAGAAGCCCTCTTCTTCCTGGTTCGCCGCATCGACTCGCAGCGGCGCCTTCTGCACCAGTTCGCGAACCAAGCGACGCACGCTTTCACGGTCGCCACCCGGCGAAGCATGGTGCCACAGGGTCATGTCGCTGCCCGACGCGTCGAGGGTCAAGAGCGCCAGAGCGCCCGGCCGGCCCTGCTCGTCCACCAGCGCCCATAGCCTTGCGGCCTCCTGTGCGAACAGCACCTGTCGCGTCCCGGTAAAAGTAACCAACGGCGACAGCCCCGCTTCCCTACCATAGACATCGGCGCACAGCCGCGCGAGCCAGGCGTCGCGCTGCTCGTCACGCTCGGGGGTCATCACCTTCATGCCTTGCCTCATTGCTTTATTCAAAGGCGCAAGACTAGCATAGTCGCGCCCGATACCACGTGCCCCGAGCGGGTCGCTATCCTGTCATCGACATCCGATATAGTTGCCTAGTCCCTCGATTGGAGCTCATGCATGCCCTCACCGCACCCCGCCATCGTCCTGCCCCGGCTGATCGCCCATCGCGGGCTGTCCGCTCACGCCCCGGAAAATACCCTGGCAGCGGTGCGCGCCGCCCACGATGCCGGCTTTTCATGGGTCGAGCTCGACGTGCAATTGCTCGGTGACGGCACCCCGGTGATCTGGCACGACGCCACGCTCAAGCGCTGTTCCGACGGTCACGGCAGGCTCGCCTCCCTGGATCTGGCCGCGGTGCGCAAGCTGGACGTCGGCGGCTGGTTCGGCGACGGCTTTCGCGGCCAGCGCATGGCCACCCTGCGCGAAATGCTCGACCTGCTGGTGGAGCTGGACATGGGCGTCAACATGGAGCTCAAGGTGACCAGCCGGCGTAGCGGTACCGAGCTGGCCGAAGTGGTAATACCGCGCCTACTCGAGGCGCTGCCGCCGGAACGGCTGATCGTCTCCTCCTTCGATCAGCCGGCCCTGCGTCAGGCTCGCGCCATCGCCGACGCCTCGCTGTTGCCCATCGGCGTGCTCAGCGAGAGCGTACCCACGAAGTGGCAGTCTCGCTGCGAGGCGCTGGAGGCCTTCAGCATCCATACCGACTGGACTCGCCTTACCGCCAAGCGGGCTCGGGAGATCAAGGCCGCCGGCTACCAGCTGCTGTGTTACACCCCCAACGATCCGGCAGCTTTCGCCAACCGCTGGGCGTGGGGGGTCGACAGCGCCATCAGCGACGACCCGGCCCTGTTCGAAGGCATCGCCCCGCCGCCCGCTCTCACCCAACCCTGAGCGGTAGCGGGCCGCAGGCTCAGGCAAACGCGCCCAGCCGCCAGCGGCTCGACAGCACCTTGAGCAGGCGCAGCCCGGCCACGCTGTTGCCGTGCTCGTTGAGCGCGGGGCCGATCACGCCAAACCCCATACGCTCAGGTGCCACCGCCAGGATGGCGCCGGAAACGCCGCTCTTCGAAGGCATGCCGACCTCCACGGCGTACCTGCCCGACTGGTCGTACATGCCGGTGGTGAACATCAGCGTCAGCACGATGCGCACCGTCTCCTCGGCGATGAGGCGCTCCCCGCTCTCCGGGTCACGCCCCGTGTTGGCCAGCACCGCGGCGATACGTGACAGCTCGCGGCAGTTCACCTCAATGGAGGTCTGCTTGAGATAGGGCACCAGCAGATCCTCCTCGCTGCCCTTCAGCACGTCGTGGCTGCGCATGTAGTAGAACAGCGCCCGATTGAGATCCTTGTCCTCGGCCTCGAACATGACCCGGTCGTAGTCGAGCGAGGGGTTGCCCGCGAGGCGGCGGAAGTAATCGCGTATCCGGTCGAAGCGTTCCTCGCCGTCACGGCCGCGTATCATCGCCGTGGTGACGATGGCGCCGGCATTGATCATGGGGTTGGAGGGGATGCCCATCTCGCCCTCTTCCAGCGTCGCGATGGAGTGGTAGGGATCGCCCGAGGGTTCCATGCCGACTCGCTCGAACAGCGCATCGGCGCCTACGTCCTCCAGCGCCAGGGCCAGCGTCAACGCCTTGGAAACGCTTTCGAGGGGAAAGCGCTGCTCGGCGCTACCCGCCTGGGCAACCTCACCGCCGGCGCCCATCACGGCGATGCCAATCAGCTCCTGGTCTTCCTCGCCTGTTTCGGTGAAAGACGCCATTTCGCTCTCGTGGCGATACTCACGCTCCCGCGCCACGGCCTCCTCCAGGGTGGCACTCTTCGCTTCATCGATACGTTCCATGTCACGTCTCCATGTCTCACCAGCCCGATTGGCTTCCGGTCACGCGATCCGGGCCGAATTGACCTAGGGTAGGTAAGGTCAGGTTCATTTCCGACAGCATCAGGCTAGTCGGCCATCAGGAGGAGAGGCAATGGAGCTGCTGGACAGGATCACGGACTATCTGATCGACAACGAACTGAAGCTTGCCACCGCCGAGTCATGCACCGCCGGACTGATCGTCTCGGAGCTGGCCAGGGTGCCTGGCAGCGGCCAGAGCATCGACTGCGGCCTCGGCGTCTATTCGCCCCAGTCCAAGAACCGCTACCTGGGCGTCAGCTTCGACACCATCGAGCGCTACGGCCTGACCAGCGAGGCCGTGGCCAGTGAAATGGCCGCCGGCGCGCTGAACAACAACGATGCCAACGTGGCCCTGGCCAATACCGGCATCGCCGGCCCCAACCCCGGCGACGACGATACGCCCATCGGCACCGTCTGCTTCGCCTGGGCCTTCCACCACAACGGCGATCATCACCACTATTGCGAAACGCGACGCTTCGACGGCACTCGCAACGAGGTGCGGCTGGCAGCGGCCCACTATGCTCTGGAACGCCTGCCCCACTACCATCGGCTGTGTCTCAAGAGTGAGACCAAGAGTGAAGAAGAGACACGCTCGCGCCGGGCCGTACAGCGCGCCATCGGCGTGCAGTTGCAAGCCCGCAGCGACATCGATGCCCAGCATGAGCTCGAGCGGCGCCGCGACTTTCTGTGTCGAGTCATGCAGGAGAGCGGCCAGACCACGCTGGTGCTGGGCATCAGTGGCGGGGTCGACTCCACCGTGGCGGGGCGACTGGCCCAGCTCGCCGTGGAGAAGCAGCGCGAGCAGGGCGAGCAGGCTACTTTCGTGGCCATGCGCCTGCCCTACGGCGTGCAGCAGGATGCCGACGATGCCAAGGCTGCGTTGGACTTCATCCAGCCGGACGAGGTACTCGACGTGAACATCCAGGACGCCAGCGATGCGCAGCTGGCATCGCTGGAGAGCGGCGGGCTGACGTTCAAGGACGCCCACCAGCGCGACTTCGTGCTGGGCAACGTCAAGGCGCGCCAGCGCATGGTGGCCCAGTACGCCGTGGCCGGCGCCCGCGGCGGCCTGGTCATCGGCACCGATCAGGCCGCCGAGGCGCTGATGGGCTTCTTCACCAAGTACGGCGACGGGGCCTGCGACGTGGCACCCCTGACCGGGCTGAGCAAGCGTCAGGTGCGCCTGCTGGGTCAGCAATTGGGCGCACCCGATGCGCTGGTGAACAAGGCGCCCACCGCCGATCTCGAGTCGCTGGCACCGCAGAAGCTCGACGAGGTGGCCCTCGGCGTCAGCTACGAGGAGATCGACGATTTCCTGGAGAACCGCGAGGTCTCCGAACGGGCCTTCGACACCATCCTCACCACCTACCGACGCACCGAGCACAAGCGCCGGCTGCCAATCGCGCCGGACTGAGTCTGGCCGGCTGACCATCCTCACAACGTAGCGGGCCGACACCTCGGCGTCGGCCCGCTTGCCTTTACGCTATTTCCATTTAGCGCGTGGCGGGTCCGGGCCGCACGGCCTCCTCCTCGTCGCGCTCCACCACCATGTCGTCCTCCACCGCAATCGGCTCCTGCTCCTCGGCCTCGCGTGCGCCGCGAGCGCGATGCTCGATCAGGAAATAGAGGATAAGGCCGATGCCCAGTCCCCAGGCTGCGCCGTGGGTGGCCAGCACCACGCCCATGATGCCCGCCACGCCCATGGCGGTGGCGTTCTTGATCTGCTCGACGGCGATGGCGATGCACAGGTAACCGGTGATCAGCAGCGTGATCGACAGCGCAATGGGCAGCACCGGGCGGAAGAAGGTCACCAGCGGCAGCAGGAACAGGGCGAAGAAGCCGACGATCCAGAACACCCCGGTGCCGGAGTAGATGGTGTCCATTGCCTTGCGCCCGTAGCGGTAGCGTTCGGTCACCGTGGCCATGCCGCCGGTGAACAGCGGCCCGGCCAGCCCCGGATAGGGCGCCAGCAGTGAGTGCATCAGGTTGCGGATACCGGTGATCAGGTGCACGCGATCGACATTGACCTCGATCTTCTCGTCGGGGCGCAGGTGGTCGACGCGCTTGAGCAGGGTCTGACCCACCACGATATCGCCGAAGGCGATAATGTAGGCAATGATCGCGGTGGGAATCGCTGCCACCATCAGCTCAATGGGTGGCGCACCGATGGAGAACGGCAGATAGGCCCAGATCCCGGCGAAGTCGGGCACGGCGATGCCCCACTCCACCGTCGGCATCGAGTACTCACCGACACCCCAGCCGATGGCCATGGTAATCAGCATCCCCGGTACCATGCCGAAGGCAACGATGTTGCGCGCCCAGCGGTATTTCTCGGCCAGGTCGCGGAAGGAGAGCGAGAACAGCACGTAGAGGGTGATCAACCCGCCGATGCCGAGCGAGATCGGCGTGTTGTAGAGCCGGCCACCCTCGACGATTTCGCCGCTGATGGCGGCGATGCCTGCGCCGAGCAGGATACCCGCCTTGATCGAGGCCGGCACGCTGTTGACCAGTTTGCTGCCCAGCCGCGTCACCGCCATGAACAGGAAGATCGCCGTCACCATCAGCTGCAGCGCTACCATGGCGCGAATGGCATCCGGACCCGGCTCGTATTGGCCGATGAACAGCAGCACCACGGGGATCGCCGGCGTGATCCAGCCGGCGATGAACGGCACCCCCAGCAGCGGCGGCAGGATGAAGCCGATACCGCACACCACGACGAAGGCCAGGCCCACCTCGTAGGGCACGCCCAGGTACTGTTCGAGCAGCGGGATCATCCCCAAGGAGATGACGAACATCACCATGGCCTGGATGGTTTCCGGAATGGCCCATGGGAAATGGATGAAAGGCAGGCGGACCTTGAAGGGCCCCAGCGGCCAGTAGGGATGCTCCTGGCCATATTCGCGTTTGAGCGGCACGTCACACCTCGGCGGTTCTGTTTGTTGAGCGGTCCTCTTCGTCGGTTGTTGTTGTTCTTGGCTGAGCTCGGTTGTACGCGGGTCTGACGCGGCGCAACATTCGACCATGTGACGAGTGGACAAGCCGCCACTTGCCGGAACTTGTCGACAACATTACAAACATCGAGGAAAAAATCACCATAATGAGCGCGCTTTATGGATATCGCTTCGACATTTTCAAGCAAATTGTCGACAGATTTGGGGCATTTGAGCGAAGTTTACGTAAACGTCAACAATGACGGACTGCCACCCGAACGCAGGTGCCGTAACGGCGCTTACACAATGCAACGGCCCCCTTGCGAGGGAATAGGACTAAAGAACAATGAGCCCTGGGGCTCAAAGTCCCATCGACTCAAAGCCCCATAAGGCGCTCGATGGCGGCCATATCCAGGTTCGCTTCCAGGCAGTCGGCCAGCCGGTCGAGTTCCTGCTGGCGATGGGCCTGGTAATCCACCGCGCCTCCCGGCGCATCGAGCCCGCAGCGAGCGAGCAGCGCCGCGCACGCCTCGGGCCGATCGAACAGGCCATGCAGGTAGGTGCCCATGACCCGGCCATCTGCGCTTTCGGCACCGTCCGGCCGGCCCTCCAGCACAACGAGAGGCCTTGCCAGGGCCGGCCCCTCGCTCACTCCGTTATGGATCTCGTAGCCGGCGATCGGCACCTCTTCGGCTAGCAAGTGCCCACTCACATTGCGCAGCTGCTTACCCGCCACCATGCGCGTCTCGAACTCGAGCAGCCCCAGACCGGGAGTCGATCCTGCCGGCCCTTCCAGGCCGTCGGGGTCGTGCACCGCCCGGCCCAGCATTTGAAAGCCGCCGCAGATGCCGAGCACTCGGCCGCCATAGCGCAGATGGCGCTGTATCGCTTCTTCCCAGCCCTGGGCACGCAGCCAGGCGAGGTCGCTACGGGTGCTCTTGCTGCCGGGTAGGACGATCAGATCCGTCGGCGGGATCTCCCGGCCTGGCCCGATCTGATTGGGCCCAACGAAGGTCAAGTCGACCTGGGGATGCAGACGCAGCGGGTCGAAGTCGTTGTGGTTACTGATGCGCGGCAGCGCCGGTACCACGACCTTGAGCGTGGCCCCCGCCCCCACCCGCCCGCTGCGGCCGATGCTGTCTTCGGCATCGAGCAGCAAGCCCTGCAGATAGGGCAGCGTGCCATATACCGGCTTGCCGGTGCGCTCGGTAAGCCAGTCGAGGCCCGGCTCGAGCAGAGAAATGTCGCCGCGGAAGCGGTTGACGATGAAGCCACGGGTACGTGAGCGCTCGCTCTCGCTGAGCAGTTCCAGGGTGCCCACCAGCTGGGCGAAGACCCCTCCGCGGTCGATGTCGCCGACCAGGATCACCGGGCAGTCGACCATCTCGGCGAAGCCCATGTTGGCGATATCGTTGGCGCGCAGGTTGATCTCCGCCGGGCTGCCCGCCCCCTCGGCAATGATCACGTCATAGCGGCTCGACAGCGCCTGCCAAGCCGCCAGCACGCTCTCCCGTGCGGTGCGCTTGTAGGCGTGGTAGTCCAGCGCGTCCATGTGGCCTTGCACGTGCCCGCGCAGGATCACCTGGGCGCCGCGGTCGCTCTCCGGCTTGAGCAGCACCGGATTCATATCGCTGTGGGGCGCCACACCTGCCGCCAGCGCCTGCAGCGCCGTGGAGCGGCCGATCTCGCCGCCGTCCACCGTCACCGCGCTGTTGAGCGCCATGTTCTGCGGCTTGAACGGCGCCACCGACACCCCGCGCCGGGCCAGCATCCGGCACAGCCCCGCCACCACCGTGCTCTTGCCAGCGTCCGAGGTAGTGCCCTGGATCATCAGGGTTGGCATGGTTTGGCCACCTCTCGCAACGCCTCGTGAAGCGCCTCGTCCGCCAGCGCCTGCCCCCAGCCGTTGCCATGCACCAGCTCGGTGAGGGGCAGGCGCTGGCGCCACCCGGAGCGGGCCAGCTCGGGCTGCTGCAGAAACTCGCTGACATAGCCCAGACACAGGTACGCCAAGGGGTAGACCTGTTCTGGCAGGTCGAGGATCGTCGCCAGCTCTTGCTGATCGAGAATGCTGACCCAGCCCAGGCCGATGCCCTCGGCGCGGGCCGCCAGCCACAGGTTCTGCACTGCCAGGCAGGTGCTGAACAGGTCCGTGTCGACGATGCTGGTGCGCCCCAGTACCGGGCCGTCGCCACGGCTCCGGTCGCAGGTGATGCAGAGGTTGAGCGGACTCTCAAGGATGCCTTCGAGCTTGAGGCGGCGGTACGCCTGCTGCCGCTCAGCGGAAAACTGCTGCGCCCCCCGCTCGTTCTCCTGCAGGAACAGCCGATGCACCCGGCGGCGCACCTCCAGGCTGTCGATCACCAGGAAGTCCCAGGGCTGCATGAAGCCCACCGACGGCGCATGGTGCGCGGCGTCCAGCAGCCGGGCCAGCACCTCAGGCGGCACGGGATCCGGCAGGAACTGGGCGCGCACGTCGCGGCGCTCGTGAATCGCGCGGTAGAGTCCCTCCCGCTGTGGCGGGGGAAAAGCGTGATCGGCTCGCCCGCTGTGTTCTGCCATGCGGCTCTCCAAAAAGTCATGAGGGAACGAGTCGGCAGGATGACTGCCAGCGAAAAGCTGATAATGCGTGAGCTCGGCAGGATGAGCGCCGGGGACAAGTCTAAGCGAGGGTCTTTTGCCATGGATGGCAAAAGTAGCGCCCAGGGATGGGTTCACAGCGCCCTCGCGATGGCTTGTCGCCGGAGAAGCTCATCATCCCCTCCAGCCGAATCATCAGCTAGAGTTCAATGCCCTTCTGCGCCTTGATCCCCTGCTCCTTGAAGGCGTGCTTGACCACCTTCATTTCGGTGACGGTGTCGGCCAGCTCGATCAGCGCCTCGGGGGCGTGCCGGCCGGTAACGACCACGTGCTGCATGGGCGGGCGGGCCTGCAGGTCGTCGAGTACGCGATCGAGCTCCAGGTAACCGTGGCGCAGCGCGATGTTGAGCTCGTCGAGCAGCACCAGATCGACCGCGGGATCCTCGAGCATGCCGCGCGCCACCTCCCAGGCTGCCTCGGCGGCTTGCACGTCCTTGTCGCGATCCTGGGTATCCCAGGTGTAGCCCTCGCCCATCACGTGGTAGTCGACGTTCGACTGCTGGCGGAAGAAGGCCTCCTCGCCGGTCTGGAACTTGCCCTTGATGAACTGCACCACGCCCACCTTCATGCCGTGGCCCAAGGCGCGAGCCAGCATGCCGAAGCCGGAGCTGCTCTTGCCCTTGCCGGGGCCGGTGAGCACCAGCAGCACGCCCTGCTCCTTGTCGGCGCGGGCGATGCGCTCATGCATGATCTTCTGCTTGTGGGCCATGCGCTCGGCATGGCGCTGGGGGTCGACCGTCTTCATTGCACTCTCCTTAATTACACTCGCCGCAACAGGTAGACGTCCATGATCCAGCCGTGCCGTTCACGCAGGGCGGCACGCCGTTCGAGGATCGTCGCGGCCACGTCCACCAGCGGGCCGTCGATCAGGCACTGCTTGTCCATGCCCAGATAGGCCCCCCACCAGATAGTGAGGCCTTCCTGAGGCAGCGCCTGGAAGGCACCGCCGCTGTCGAGCATCACCGCCACGCTCTCGGCGTCACTGGGCCAGCCGCGCTCCCGCAGTCGCCGGCCCGTGGTGATCAACACCGGTTCGGCCAGCGCATTCAGGGGGATGCAGTGCGCGGCGGTGAGTGCCTGTAGGCTGGTGATGCCGGGCTCCACGCGTATTTCGAGCGCTTGCCCCTTGTCACCTAGACGCTCGGCAATCCGCAGGCTGCTGTCGTAGAGCGAGGGATCGCCCCAGATCAGCATACCGACCCGCCCGCCTTCAGGCAGGTGCGTTGCCATCAGGTCCGCCCACACCTCGGCAATGGCGTCATGCCAGTCGTCCACCGCGCCCAGGTAGTCGGCGCGGGCATCGCGGCACGGCAGATCGAACTCCACGACCCGGGTGCGGGATGACGCCTCGAGCAGATCGCGGCACAGCAACCGGCGCAGGTCGATCAGGTCCGACTTGGCTTCCCCCTTGCGCGGTAGGAGGATCAGGTCTGCTTCATTGAGCGCCCGCACCGCGGCCAGGGTGACATGCTCGGGGTTGCCGGTGCCGATACCGATCAGCGAGAGTGAGATCATGCCTCGCCCCTCTCGTCAGCAGAGCCGGCAAAGGGCGAGTCCGCCGACTGCGGCCGAAAGCGGCGGTCGTAGCCGACCGCATAGAGACTGCTTTCCTGAAAGTCCTGACTGTCGAGTACCGGCCCCACCAGGATCAGCGCGGTGCGCTGCAGGGCGTCGTCGACCAGGGTTTCCACCGTCGCCAGTCGCCCCCGCACCACCCGCTCGTCGGGCCAGCTGGCCCGCCAGACGATGGCCACCGGGCACTCGGCGCCATAGTGCGGCAGCAACTCGGCGGCGACCTGAGACAGGTTGTGGATTGAAAGGTGGATCGCCAGGGTGGTGCCGCTGCTGGCGAAGTTGGCCAGGGTCTCGCCCGCCGGCATGGCGCTGGCGCGCCCCGGCGTTCGTGTCAGCACGACGGATTGCGCCACCCCCGGCAGGGTCAGCTCCTGGCCCAGGGTGGCGGCGGCCGCAGCGAAGGCCGGCACGCCCGGGGTGATGGTGTAGGGAATCGCCAACTCGCGCAGGCGGCGCAGTTGCTCGCCCAGGGCCGACCATATCGACAGGTCGCCGGAGTGCAGCCGGGCCACGTCATGACCGGCAGCATGGGCGGCGCGCATCTCGGCGACGATCTCGTCGAGGGAGAGCGGCGCGGTATTGACGATACGGGCGCCCTCCGGGCAGTGGGCCAGGATCTGCTCGGGCACCAGCGAGCCCGCGTAGAGGCAGACGGGGCAGGCCGCGATGAGATCGCGCCCGCGCAGCGTCAGCAGGTCCGGCGCGCCGGGGCCGGCACCGATGAAGTGTATGGTCATGTTGACTCTCCTGGCGGCAGTGACGCTCGGGCCAGCGCCGCGGTAGCCATGCGATCCGCAGAAACCAGCCGGGGCGCGAGCAGGGTCGCCCCCGGCCCCGCCGCCAGCAGGGCGATGGCCTCGGCGACGCTGCCCGTGCCCCGGGCCGTCAGGCTATGGCGGGAGTACGTGAGGGTAGCGACCGATGGCAGCGTTTCGTCTTCCACGCAGATCACAGCAAGGCCCCGCGCGCGTCCCAGCGCCTGAACCAGCGCCTGCTTGGACGCTGCCGCCGCCAGGCGGTCGACGGGGCCATAGCGCGCCTCCAGCTGTGCCAGCAGGTCGGCCAGCGAGGCCAGCGGTGCCGCGCGGCGAAAGCCGAAGCCGACCACGCGCATGTCGTTCGATGCCGCCGTCATCGGGTCACCCGCCACTGCACGATGGGGTAGCTGGCCTTCCAGCCGCGACGGTTGCCGAGGGGAGCGGCGCTGGACAGCTCGATGCGCAGCAGCTCGCCGCCAATCCGCCGCTGCCACTCGGCCAGCAGGGCCTCGGACTCCAGGGTCACTGCGTTGGCGACCAGGCGCACCCCGGGCGGCAGGCGCCGCCACAGCGCCTCCAGCAAGGTGTCCGATAGTCCACCGCCGATAAAGACCGCCTCGGGCGCTGGTGCGTCTGCCAGGGCACTCCCTTCCAACATCGCCACGGCATCGCCTTCCACCACCTCGAGCCAGTCGACGCCAAGGTTGTCGGCATTACGCCGCGCCCGCGCCGCCCGCTCGGCGTGGAACTCGAAAGCCACCGCCTGGTTCTCTGGATGAACCAGCAGCCACTCGATGGCGATCGAGCCCGAGCCTGTGCCGATGTCCCACAGCCGCTCCCCCGCTACCGGGGCCAGGGCGGCCAGGGTCATGGCGCGCACGGCCTGCTTGGTGATCTGGCCATCGTGCTCGAACAGCGCGTCCGGCAGGCCGGGCGTCAGCGGCAAGGCCGGCCCCTCACCGGCCACCTCAAGCCCCACCGCCACCGGGTGGGCGATATCGCCGGGCAGGGCGGCATCCGCCCGTATACAGCGAATGCGCTCGTCGTCTCCGCCCAGCGCTTCCAGCACGTGAAGCCGCGACCCACCGAAGCCGAAGCGCACCAACAGGCAGGCCAGTTCATGGACGGCGTTCCCGTCCCGCAGCAGTACCAATAAGCGTCGGTTCGGCTGCAGGTAGGGCCGGATGCGCGTCAGCGGCTTGGCGTGCAGGCCGAGGCAGGTACACGCTTCCAGCGGCCAGCCCAGGCGCCCTGCCGCCAGGCTGAAGGTGGAAGGCGCCGGCAGCGCCCGCCACTCCGCGGCGGGTAGATGGCGCGCCAGGGTGGACCCGGCACCGAACCAGAAGGGATCGCCGGAGACCAGCATGACCACCCGCCGACCCCGCTCGGCCAGCAGTCGAGGAATGCCCTCGGCGAAGGGCACCGGCCACTCCCGCACCTCGGCGGACAGCGGCGGCAGCAGGCGTAGATGGCGCCGGGCGCCGAACACCAGCTCGGCGGCCTCGAGCGCCTCGCGGCTTGCCGCGGTCAGCCCTTCTGTGCCACCTTCCCCCCAGCCAAGCAGGGTCAGCCAGGGAGTCTCTACGTCAGCCATTGACCGAGTCCTTCGCAACGAGATGAGCTGTGCCGGCGACAAGCCTTCGCGAGGGCGCTGTAAACCCTTCCCTGGGCGCTACTTTTGCCATCCATGGCAAAAGACCCTCGCTGCGCCTTGCCCCCGGCGCTCATCTGTCCAGCGGCTTGTAAAGAAGAGGAGCTCAAGAAGCCTCGATGAACGTCCTGATTCTGGGTGGTACCAGCGAAGCCAGCGCCCTGGCGACCGCGCTGGCCGAGCGCGAGGTCCCGGCCCTGTTCAGTTATGCCGGGCGAGTGAGCACTCCCAAGCCCCAGCCGCTGCCCACCCGGGTCGGCGGGTTCGGCGGCGTGGCGGGCCTGGCCGCCTTCCTGACGGAGCAGCGCATTACCCATCTGGTCGATGCCACCCACCCCTTCGCCGAGCGGATGAGCCGCAACGCCGTGGCCGCGGCAAGCCACAGCGGCATCCCGCTGATCGCCCTGACCCGCCCGCCCTGGGTACCCCAGGCCGGGGACCGCTGTACACCGGTCGCCGATGTCGAAGCGGCGGTACAGGCTCTGGCCGGCCCGCCCCAGCGCATCCTGCTGGCCATCGGCCGTCAGCAGCTCGCCGCCTTCGCCGCCCAGCCCCAGCACCACTATCTGCTGCGTCTGGTCGACGCTCCCGAGACGCCGCCGCCCCTGCCCCACCACCATATCGTCCTCGACCGCGGCCCCTTCACGCTGGACGGCGACCTGGCACTGCTGCGCGAGCACGGCATCCAGCGCGTCGTGTGCAAGAACGCCGGCGGCACCGGCGCCATCGCCAAGCTCGACGCCGCTCGCCGGCTGGGCGTGCCGGTGGTGATGATCGAGCGGCCAGTGCCGCCGCCCCGGCGCGAGGTGCATTCGGTCGATGCGGTGTTGGCCTGGCTGCATCACGGCTCGGCTCCTGCGTCAGGCCTTGAGTCAGAACCCGGGGCCGAGCGCGGGGTATAGATCCAGGGCACGCCTTCACGCCGGATCAGCCGCGTCTGCCTGGAGCCCACCATCACCAGGGTACGCATATCGGCCATCTCCGCCGTGGCCTCGCCCAGCGTGGTGACCGTCAGTTGCTCTTCCGGCGTGGAGACGGCCCGGGCGAACATGATCGGGCGCTCCGCCCCGCAGGCCTCGCGCAGCACCTCAAGAGTGCGGACGAAGCCCTCCGGTCGGGCGCGGGAGCGCGGGTTGTAGAAGGCCATGGCGAAATCGGCCTCGGCGGCCAATCGCAGACGCCTTTCCACCAGCCCCCAGGGCTTGAGGTTGTCGGAGAGGTTGATGCAGCAGAAGTCGTGGCCCAGCGGTGCCCCCAGGCGTGCACTGGCGGCCAGCATGGCGGAGATGCCCGGCAGCACCTGGATGTCCAGCTCGCGCCACTCGGGCTCGCCGGCCTCGAGCGCCTCGAACAGCGCCGCGGCCATGGCGAACACCCCGGGGTCCCCCGAGGAGACCACCACCACCCGCTGCCCCTCGGCGGCCAGCCGCAGCGCCTGCTCCGCGCGGCGGAGCTCCTCGCGGTTGTCAGAGCCGTGGCGTACCAACCCCGGCCGCGGCGCCACCCGTTCGACGTAGGGCACGTAGCCCACCACGTCGGTGGCCTCGTTCAGGGCGGCGGAGACTTCGGGGGTGATCAGCGCAGCATCGCCCGGACCGAGGCCGACCACCTTCAGCCACCCTTCCTTCCCCCACGCAGGATCTCTCATGGCCGCCTCCCGTTGCCATGGATCACCACGATGGAGAAGTAGGGCACGCTGTCGCCGACCTCGCGGAACGGCCGTATCCGCTGCTGCGGCATGGCGGCGTACTCGATCAGCCAGGCCTCCTGCTCCCGGCCGGCCTCGGCCAGCGCGCGCTGCAGCTTGGCCAGGTTGCGACCGATCTTCATCACCACCAGGGCATCGGTCCGCGCGATGTGCTCGACCAGCATCGCTTCGGGCAGGGTGCCCATCAGCACGGTCATGATGTCGTCGCCCCAGGTCACCGGCTGCCCGGTGGCGGTCCAGGCGGCG
The DNA here is from genome assembly GCF_021404355.1 of Halomonas sp. MCCC 1A11062. NCBI lineage: Bacteria > Pseudomonadati > Pseudomonadota > Gammaproteobacteria > Oceanospirillales > Halomonadaceae > Halomonas > Halomonas sp. MCCC 1A11062. The sequence continues at coordinate 46,673 of NZ_JABFTW010000019.1, read as the reverse complement.
GACATGCCGGTGATGCCGGGCACCACTGCCACCGGCACCCGACCCTGCAGGCGGGTATAGAGGTGCATGAAGGAGCCGTAGAAGAACGGATCGCCCTCGCACAGCACCACTGCATCGCACCCGGCCTCGGCGATCTCGCGGAGCTGCGCGACGCTGTTCTCGTAGAAGGCCGCCAGCAATTCGTTGTAGAGCGGGTCGTCGAACGGGATTTCGGTGGTGACCGGATACTCCAGCGGGATCTCGATCGCGTCGGGCGCCAGCAGGCCCTCGACGATGCTGCGGGCATGGCCGCGGCGCCCCTTCTTGCGGAAATAGGCGACGTGGGTGGCCCCACGAATCAGCCGGTCGGCGCGCACGCTCATCAGGTCCTGGCTGCCGGGGCCGAGTCCGACGCCGTGGATGGTGCCCGGTGTGATGGTTGCTTGGCTCATTCGCTGCGATCCGCCATGGCATTGAGGGCGGCCACCGTCACCGCGCTGCCGCCGAGGCGGCCTTCGACGATCACGCAGGGGGCCGCGGCGCTCTCCCACAGGGCCTGCTTGGATTCGGCGGCTCCCACGAAGCCCACCGGGCAGCCGATGATCGCCGCCGGACGCGGGCACGCCGGGTCTTCCAGCATGTTGAGCAGATGGAACAGCGCGGTGGGCGCATTGCCGATCGCCACCACCGCCCCGTCGAGATGGGGCCGCCACAGCTCCAGCGCCGCCGCCGAGCGGGTGGTGGCCAGTTCCCTGGCCAGCTCGGGCACCCGCTCGTCGTGCAGGGTGCAGATGACGGCGTTGTCCGCCGGCAGGCGCTTGCGAGTGATGCCCTCGGAGACCATGCGCGCATCGCACAGGATGGGAGCGCCCTGCTCCAGCGCCGTCCGGGCCCGGTTCACCGCATCGCCGCGGAAATGGATATGTGCGGCGAGCTCCACCAGCCCGGCGGCATGGATCATGCGCACCGCCACCGGCTCCTCCTCCGGCGCGAAGCGCGCCAGCTCGGCCTCGCGCCGGATGATGGAAAAGGACTCCCGGTAGATGGCCGGGCCGTCCGTTTCATAGACGTAAGGCATCGCGATTCTTCTCTAGGTGTTCGATAACATCGGATTCATCCAGGCCGGTGGCCACCGGCGTCCCATCGGCGCGACCGCCGACGATCAGGTCGAAGCGTCCCGCCCGGCCGGTCAGGCAGAGGTCCGTGGGCGTCTGGCAGGCGCAGCCCTTGGCGCAGCCGGACAGGTGCACGCTGCCCGCTACCTGGCCGTTCAGCCGTTCGGCCAATTCCTGAGCCAGCCCCAGGGTCGCCACGCTGGCTTGCTCGCAGTAAGGCGCCCCCGGGCAGACCTGCATGGCCAGGCGCGGATCGCACTCGCTCTCCAGCAGCCCCGGCGGCGAAGGCGCCCCGACGGGAAAGCCCTCTACCAGCAGTCGTCGCCAGGGGGTGACCCGCACGCCGCCGACCGAGTCCGCAATGACCGCGGCCCGCAGCGTCGCCGCCGGTGCCCGCCCGAACGGCAGGCCCAGCACCCGGCCCCAGGCGTGCTGTCCCAGGGCCGGCACGCAACCGGCGGCGGCAGGCCGCTGCGTAGCAGGCGCCCAGGGCGGCAGCGGCGCCGGGTGCCGACGCATGCGGCCGGCGTCGATCCCGCCGCTGTCGACGAACCAGTGCAGCAGGCAAATCAGCAGCTCGACGGCGGCCGCGGGCGAGTCCACCGGGGTGCCCTTTTCCCGCCCGTCGGCACGGACGAGCAAGGCGCCCGAAGACTGCGCCGGCAAGCCCCCTTCCAAGCCCCTTTCCAAGCCCCCTTCCAGCGAGCGTTCGATACGGAAATCCGCCGAGACTTCGCCCAGCAGCGGCACGGCGCCGGCATCGATGGCCACGCCCATCTTGGCCGGCAGTGCCGGCAGCGCATCGAGCCGGGCTTCCAAGCGTCGCGCCACCTCATGGGTGGCGTCGCCCGGCTGCCAGTCGGGCGCCAGCAACAGCGGCAGCCGACGCTCCTCCTGCGGGTCCGCCGCCACCAGGCCGTGCTCGACGAGAAAGGCCATCAGCCCGGGCCAGCTGGCGTCGGATACGCCGCGCAGCTGCAGGTTGGCCCGATTGGTGAGTTCGATCAGGCCGCTGCCGAAGGTCTCGGCCGCCTCGCACAGGGCCAGCATCTGGTGCCGGGTGAGCCGCCCCAGCGGGGGGCGCACGCGCACCAGTAGCCCATCGCCGGAAGCCATGGGGCGCCAGGCGCCGGGACACCAGCCCTTGATGCGCGGCGCGCCCGCCGGCCGATTCGCCTGGTTCGTCATGGCGCCGCCACCTCCCGGGTTTCGTCGATCTCCAGCAGCAGGTCCTGCAGGGCCGGGCCCTGTTCGCCGGGCTCCCGCCACAGGCCGCGCTGGATGGCCTCGAGCAGGCGCTCGGCCATCTCCTCCATGGCCGCCGGATTGTGCTTGCGCAGGAACGCCTGGTTCTCGTCATCCAGCACCAGCGCCTGGCTGACCTGGGCATACTGGTAGTCGGCCACCAGGTCGGTGGTGGCGTCGTAGGCGAACAGGTAGTCCACCGTTGCCGCCATCTCCGCAGCCCCCTTGTAGCCGTGTTCGCGCATGGCCTCGATCCACTTGGGGTTGAGCACCCGGGAGCGGATCACCCGGGCCAGTTCCTGCTCGAGGCTGCGCATGCGCGGTCGCGCCGGATTGGCATGATCGGCGTGATAGATGCTCGGTGCCTGGCCGCTGAGGGCGCGGCTGGCGTTGGCCATGCCGCCCTGGAAGGCGTAGTAGCCGTTGGAGTCGAGGATGTCGTGCTCGCGGTTGTCCTGGTTGTGCATCACCGCCTCCAGCCCTTCGAGTTGGTGCTCGAAGGCCGCCCGGGCCGCCACCCCCGACTCGGGAAACTGGCCGTAGGCGTAGGCTCCGCTCGCCAGGTAGGCGTCGGCCAGGTCATCGGCGTGCCGCCAGGCGCGCTCGTCGAGCAGCCGGTTGAGGCCGGTGCCGTACTCGCCGGGCCGGCTGCCGAAGACCCGATAGCCGGCCTCCCGCGCCGCCTGCTCAGGGGAGCGGCCCTGCGCCTCGAGCTCCTGCCGGCGCGCCATGACCGCCGCACGGATGGTGTTGGCCTCCCCCGGCTCCTGGTACTCGGCCACCGCCCGTACCGCCCGGTCGAACAGGCGGATGACGTTGGCGAAGGCGTCGCGGAAGAAGCCGGAGACCCGCAGGGTGACGTCCACCCGCGGCCGCCCCAACAGCATGGCGGGAATCACCTCGACGTCGATCACCCGCCGCGAGCCCAGCGACCACACCGGCCGCACTCCCATCAGGGCGAAGGCCTGGGCGATGTCGTCGCCGCCGGTGCGCATGGTGGCGGTACCCCAGATCGACAGGCCCAGCCGCCGCGGATAGTCGCCGTGATCCTGCAGGTAGCGCTCGACGAAGGCCCGGGCCGAGGCTTCGCCCAGCGACCAGGCGGCCGGCGACGGAATCGAGCGGTTGTCGACGCTGAAGAAGTTGCGCCCGGTGGGCAGCACGTCCAGGCGCCCGCGACTGGGCGCACCGCTCGGTCCGGGAGGGACGAAACGCCCCTCGAGGCCAACCAGCAGCGACTGGATCTCCATCTCGACGCCGCGCTGCATCGCCGCCCAAAGCCCGCCGCGCACATGCCGCAGTTGCTCGGCGGTAGCCGGATAGTCATGGGCCAGGCTGGTCAGGCTGCCCTCCGTCACGACGTGCGTCTCCACCAGGCGGTGGGCCAGCAGCTCCAGGCGCTCGCGGGTATCGGCGGCGCTGCGCCAGGGGGAATCGTCCAGCTCGGCCAGCGCTGTCGGCCGCGGACCGTGCCAGGACTCAGCCCCGGCCGCCAGGGGGTCGAACTCCGGCGGTAGGCCCAGGTCGGCGGCCAGGTTGTGCAGCAGGCCGCGCTGGGCCGGCTTATCGCCCCGCGGCAGCCGCAGGATGGCGACCAGGGTTCCGGCCAGCTTGTCCCGGGGCGGCAGGCTGCCCAGCACGTGCAGGCCGTGGCGGATCTGGGCCTCCTTGATGTCGCACAGGTAGGTGTCCAGCTCGTTGAGCAGGTGCTCGTCGTCCGTCTGCCCGGCCGCTTCCCCGCCTGTTCTACCCTGCGCCAGCTCGCGGTCGATCCCGGTATCGCGCAGGTGGCCGAGGATGCGCTCGCGCAGCAGGGTCTCGCGGCGTGGGTCCATGCCCAGGGCCTGGTAGTACTCGTCGGTCAGCGCCTCGAGTTCGGCCATGGCGCCATAGAGTTCGGCACGGGCCAGCGGCGGCATCAGGTGATCGACGATCACCGCCTGGCTGCGGCGCTTGGCCTGGGCGCCCTCGCCCGGGTCGTTGACGATGAAGGGATAGAAGTGCGGCAGCGGCCCCAGGGCGACGTCGGGCCAGCACTCGGCGGAGAGCGCCGCGCTCTTGCCCGGCAGCCACTCCAGGTTGCCATGCTTGCCAACGTGGATCAGCGCATCCACCCGGTAGTGCTCGCGCAGCCAGAGATAGAAGGCCAGGTAGCTGTGGGGCGGCACCAGCTCGCTGTCGTGGTAGCTCTGGAGCGGGTCGTTACCCAGGTCGCGCAGAGGCTGGATGCCGACGAAGGTTTCACCCAGGCGAATGCCGGCGATCATCAGCCGGCCCTGGCGATGCTTGGGGTCCTCGCTGGGCGCGCCCCAGCGCTGCCATACCGCCTCCTGCAGCGCTTGCGGCAGGGTCCGGAACCAGGCCATGTAGTCGTCGAGGGCGATGCTCTGCCAGCAGCCGCGCTGCTCCAGCCCCCGGGGGTCGTTGGTCACCCCCGCCTGCAGCCGCCGCACCAGCGCATCGCCATCCGCCGGCAGCTCGTCGACCGGATAGCCCGCCGCCGCCAGGGCGCGCAGGATCGCCAGGGTCGAGGCCGGCGTGTCGAGGCCGACGCCGTTGCCGATGCGCCCGTCGCGATTGGGGTAGTTGGCCAGCACCAGCGCCAGGCGCTTGTGCCGGTTCGGCGTGCGCTGCAGGTCGCTGAAGCGCCGTGCCAGCCGGGCGACGAAGGCGGCACGCTCCGGGTGCAGGGCATGGCGAATCACCGGCAGCTGGCAGCGCTCGCTGTAGTGGGCCTCGCTCTTGAAGCCCACCACCCGGGTCATGATGCGGCCGTCCATCTCCGGCAGCACCACCTGCATGGCCATGTCGCGGCTGCGCAGGCCACCGGCCTCGGCCTGCCAGTCCTCCTCGGTGCTGCTGGAGAGGATGGCCTGCAGCACCACCGGCCGACCGACGAAGAGCCCCGCGAGATCCTCATCGAGCTGCTCTTCCAGCGGCGCCTCGCTCTCGTCGGCATGGCGATTGACCGAGAAACCGGTGGTGTTGATCACGATGCCGGCCCCGGTCTGCTCGAGCAGATGATTGACGAAGGCCAGGCAGGCCGGCTCCTTGAGCGAGGCCACCGCCACCGCCAGGGGCGCGAACCCCTGGTGCTCGAGCACCTCGAGCAGGCCATCCAGCACCGCCGTGTTGGCGCCCTGTAGATGGCTGCGATAGAACAGCAGCAAGCAGACCGGGCGCGTCGCGTCCTGCTGCCTGCGCCACTCGTTGAGCGTCACCGCCGACTGGTCCTGCAGGGATTTCCGGGCGGATGTTCCGGGAAAATAGAGCAGCGCCGCGGGTAGCGCCTGGGGTTCGCGCCACGCCAGCGGCAGCCCAAGACACTCGCTGCCGATACAGCGCAGTAGCTGCTCTGCATTGTCGACCCCGCCCTCGCGCAGGTAGCGCCAAACCCGATGGGCCGTGGCGACAGGCACGCTGGAGTCCGCCAGCAGGGCGTCGTCCGGGGCGTCACAGCCCGGCACCAGGATCAACTGGCGGCGCCGGTCGGCAGCGGCCCAGGCCAGCAGGCGCTCATGGCCGTAGCGCCAGTAGCCGCTGCCGCCCAATAGCGAGACGATCACCAGCCGCGCCTGCTCCAGCACCCGGTCTTCGTAGAGGTCGTAGGCGGCCGGCTTGATCAGGTTCATCCAGTTGGCCAGGCGCAGCGAGGGAAAGCCCTCACCGCCGCTCTCGGCCAGACGCTCCGCCGCCTGGGCCAGGGCCGACAGGCTGCTGTCGGCGGCCGACAGGATGACGACCTCGGCGGGGCTCTGCTGCAGATCGACGATACCCTCGTCGTCGACGAAGCCCCCCGGCTTGGCGGCGAAGAGATGCATCAGGGGCTCGTCGCGATCTCGGTATCCGCCAGGGCATCGCGCAGCGCCGCGCTATCCAGCCCCTTGCCGATGAAGACGAGCTGGGTAGCCCGCGGCTCGTCCTGTCCCCACAGCCGGTCGAAGTAGCCGTCCAGGCGCTCGCCCACGGCCTGGATCACCCGGCGCATGGGCTTGCCGGGAATCGCTGCGAAGCCCTTGGCGCGATAGATCTCGTGGTTCTGCAGCAGTTGCTGCAGGCGTGCCGCCAGGGCCTCGCCGTCGACCTCTCCCAGGCGGATCACGCAAGAGTCGAAGTGATCGTGGGCGTGGTCGTGGTGGGCGCCCTCGGCATGGTGGCGGTCGTGGTGGTTGTCGATATGGTCGATGCCCTCCTCGCTGGCCGCGCCGATGCCCATCAGCGCCTCCAGTTGGGCGCGGTCCTCGGCCAGCCCCTTGTCGATGAACAGGGTCTTCACCGATGCCGGCACCCGCTGTGCGACCAGCGCTTCCACCCGGGCCCGTTCGGCCGGGTCGAGCAGGTCGGTCTTGCTGACCAGCACCAGATCCGCCGCGCTGAGCTGGTCGTCGAGCAGCTCACGCAGACTGGGGTCATGATCGAGGGACTCGTCGGCGCGGCGCTGGGCCTCCACCCTCTCCACGTCGTGGGCATAGCGGCCGGCAGCCACCGCCGGACCGTCGACCACGGTGATGATGGCATCCACGGTGCAGTGCTGACGCACCTCCGGCCAGTTGAACGCCTGCACCAGCGGCTTGGGCAGGGCCAGGCCGCTGGTCTCGATCAGGATATGATCGATCGTGTCGCGGCGGGCCATCAGCGTCTTCATCACCGGCAGGAACTCCTCCTCCACGGTGCAGCAGATACAGCCGTTGGCCAGCTCATAGATGCCGTTTTCGACCTCCACCGGAGCGTCACCCGCCTCGTCACGGCCTTCTTCATTACCCTCTTCACAGCTCAAGGCACAGCCGCGCAGCAGGCTGGAGTCGATGTCCTGCTCGCCGAACTCGTTGACGATGACGGCGATGCGCTTGCCGGTGACCTGGCGCAGCATGGCGGCCAGCAGGGTGGTCTTGCCGCTGCCCAGGAAGCCGGTCACCACCGTGGCGGGAATCTTGTTCAGGTTCATCCTTGGGACTCCAGTGAAGTGATGGAATGAGTCTCTAAAGCGCTTGCCGACTGCCCGCTCGCCGTGAACAGCCGGGCCAGGGCGTCGGGATTGTCAGGAAAGAACAGATGCAGGTAGCTGGCCGTGAGGCCGCGCTGACGGTAGATCGCCTCGCCCGGTGCGGGGTGGCGCTGACGCCGACAGAAGGCGATGGGCGCGGGCGTGCCTTCCGCCATCGAGCGGTGATGCGCGTGGCCACGCACCGGCCCCTCCGGCAGCTCGGCGGTCTGCAGGCCCTGACAGCCGCGGCGTCCGCGCATGGCGCCGTGGCCCGGCAGCAGCCCCAGCATGGTGTGGGTCTCGCCGCCGGTATCGGTCAGGCGCTCCAGGCAGTAGAGCAGGCCGCCGCACTCGGCGAGGATCGGCTTGTCGGCGGCGAAGAAGCGGCGCAGCTCGTCGCGCATCGATGCGTTCGCCGCCAGTTGAGCGGCGTGCAGCTCGGGATAACCGCCCGGCAGCCACAGCGCATCGCAGGGCGGCAGGTGGCGGTCGACCAGGGGCGAGAAGAAGCGCAGGGTCGCCCCCATGCGCTCCAGCAGATCCAGGTTGGCCTGGTAGATGAAGCTGAAGGCCGCGTCCCGGGCCACTCCGATGACTCGCCCTCGCAGCGATGGCATGGGGGCCTCGGCGGCCTGTCTCGGCGCCTCGAAGGTAACCGGCGGCAGCTGCAGCAGCGCTTCCGCCAGCCCCTCGGCATCCAGCGCCCTGGCGCCGGCCTCGAAGCGCTGCTCCAGCTCGGCGCGGATCTCGTCGGCCTGCACCAGTCCCAGGTGACGTTCGGGCAGGGTCAGCGCTCCGTCCCGCGCCACTGCGGCAAGCAGCGGAATCTCGGCAGGCAGAGCGGACTCGATCAGCTCACGGTGACGCTGCGAGGCGCAGGCGTTGGCGATCAGCCCGGCAATGTGGATATCGTCACGAAAGCCCGCCAGGCCGGCCACCAGCGCCGCGGCGGTCTGGGCCATGCCCTTGACGTCCATGACGATGACCAGCGGCAGGCCGAACAGGGCGGCCAGGTCGGCGCTGGAGGGCTCGCCGTCGAACAGCCCCATGGCGCCCTCCACCAGGATCAGGTCCGCCTCGCAGGCCGCCTCGAAGAAGCGCTGGCGGCAGTAGGTCTCCCCCGCCATCCACAGGTCGAGCTGGTCCACCGGCCGGCCAGAGGCCTGGGCCAGAATCTGAGGGTCGAGGTAGTCCGGCCCCGTCTTGAACACCCGCACCACCTTGCCGCGGTTGCGCAGCAGCCGGGCCAGCGCCGCGGTCAGCGTGGTCTTGCCCTGGCCCGAGGCCGGTGCGGCGATGAACAGCGCGGGACAGGCAGCGCTCGTCCGCTCGACAGGTTCCTGCATCACGCCTGGCCTCCTGGCCGTGGACGGCCCGCCGACAGCGGCAGGCGACAATAGCGGGCGCCGAGCTGCTCGGCGATGGTCTCGCCCCGCCCCCGCCTGACGGCGGCCTGCTCGGTATCGACGACCAGGCAATCGCCCAGCGCCGGCAGGCCGGCCAGGGATTGCCGGGTGCGGCCGTCGGTGATCAGGTAGGTGCGTATGCGCAGGTCGGCCTCCTGCCGCCGCCATTGGCGAATCAACCGCGCCGCCTGCAGCACGACCTGGCGCAGCGGTGTGCCGCCACCGCCGTCAGCATTGTCGAGCCGCTCACGCAGCGCCTTGGGCGCACGGCGGCGCAGCAGGATCGGTGTGACACCGTCATTGCCGAAGCCGAGCACGGCCATTTGCTCGCGGGCGGCATAGGCCTGCCGGGCCAGCTGCTCGACCAGCCCCTTGGCCCGCCCCAGCAGTTGCCGCCCCAGGGTCGAGGCGGAGGTATCCAGCAGCACCAGATGAACCGTCGGCGGAGCGGCTTGCATCTTGCGATGCTCCAGCCGACGCCAGGGCCAGCGGCCGCGGTTAGCGACCAGGGTGGCGAACCAGTCCGGCCGGGGCGATGCCAGGTAGGAGCGACGCTGATGCCCCCGACGCCTGACCACAGCAGGCGCCTGGGAAGCCTTGGCGCAATCGGGTCCACGCTCATGGGCGACACTGTCCGACAGGCTCGGGGCCGGCACGCTGACGCTTTTCTGCGCTACCGGCGGCATGGCGCCCCACTGCCCCTGGCCGCTTGAGCCGGCCGTGTCGCCACCGGGACCTGCCGGCCCGCTCGACGCGGGTGGCGTACCGGAGCTTGGCGGCGGAGGCGGGTTATGGGCCGAGTGCTTGCCTGGCTCCTGGGCAGGCGGCGAGGTCCGCCGATGCGCCAGCACCCAGGGCTCGACGACATCCAGATCCTCCCTGGCCACGGCAGCGGCGCCGCGCCAGGCGGCATGGGCCTGGGCCGCACGATGCCAGGTCACGTCCGCCCGCAGCCCTTCGACGCCGGCCTCCTGGCAGCCAAGCGCGATGTGCTCGTAAACCCACGCCTCGCTGACGATCTCTGGCAGCGCCGACTGGGCACGCCGGATACGCTGGGTCAGCGCTGCCTGGGTCTCGGCGTGACGTGCCACATAGCCCTGGGGATCGCGGTCGAAGGCTTCGCGCTGCTGCACGATGGCGATGCGCTCTTCCACGCTGACCGAAGCGTGCTGTTCGAGGCAGAGGCCGAAGCGGTCGAGCAGCTGCGGGCGCAGCTCGCCCTCGTCCGGGTTCATGGTGCCGATCAGGCGGAAACGAGCGGGATGGGAATGGCTGACACCGTCGCGTTCGACGACGTTGGTAGCGCTGGCGGCCACGTCGAGCAGCAGGTCCACCAGGGAGTCCGGCAGCAGGTTGACTTCGTCGACGTAGAGCACGCCGCCGTGCGCCTTGGCCAGCAGCCCCGGCTGGAAGGCCGCCTCGCGTTCGGCGAGTACCCGCTGCAGGTCCAGGCTGCCGGTCAGGCGCTCCTCGCTAGCCCCCAGGGGCAGGGTGACGAAGGGCGGCCGACGCCCTTCGCCATCGTCAGGCAGGATCGCCGCTAGGGCCCGTGCCAGGGTGGATTTTGCACTGCCACGCGGCCCGCTGATCAGCACGCCGCCCACACGAGGGTTGATGGCGTTGAGCAGCAGCGCGGTCTTGAGTTCTGCCAGGCCGACCACGGCGGCAAAGGGAAATTCGCTCACGGGAGCCTCACCATGCACCGGCTGGACACGCAGCGGCACACGGCCGACAAGCCATCGGTCGTAAACGGCAACGACGCCGCGGGAGGGGCGGATGGAGCGAACGCAGGCACGGCATCTCCTCGGTGCCCACCGCACCGGTACGGGATGATGATGGATTGATGGGCCGGTCTCCGGGCTCGAGGAGGACGCCAGAACGACGTCGCAGCCTGCACCTTCCCAGCACAATGCCAGTGGTTCCTGCAGGCGACTCACTCATTACCGTTGCGGGGGCAGCGATGGAATTGGCCTACGGCCTCACCATACTTCCCGATTATCCCCTAGACACAGGGGCACCCATTTCAGTCGGACCATCGTAAAGGAACTGGCGCAACCAGCGCAATGCGCAGCGTGTCCTGGCCTGACCTCAGTGCCTGCGGTGGCTCATTTCACAGCCATCTCGCTCGCAATCGACTGAAATTCTTGGATTTAACAGCATGAAAAAGCTTCCCCGAGCAGCTCCAAGGCGCTCCGTAAGCACCAAGCTCAAAGGAAATTTTGGGGTTGTCTTTTACCGCAGGTTTGAATCATGATCCTCGCCATTCGCGCACTCCACCTCAGGCCAAAGGCAGGAAATCCACGGCCGTCGCGAGGAAAGAGATGGCAGCAATTCCTGGATTTACGCAAAACCATCTGAATAAGTCTCCTCAACTCAGGACACCGACCAATGAAAACCACTCGACATCTCCTGCTTTCATTGACACTAATTCCTGCCTCATTTGCCATGGCTAGTGATACGGAATACCCATTGACTCTCACCAATTGCGGCACGGAAATCAGCTTCTCTTCCGCTCCTGAAAGCACCGTTACTGTTGGGCAATCCGCCACCGAGATTCTCTACTCCCTGGGCCTTGCCGACCGGGTGCTCGGCACCTCGGTCTGGTTCAACCCCGTGCTGCCGGAGTTTAGCGAAATCAACGCCGGCATCGAACGACTGGCCGACAATGATCCGAGCTTCGAATCCGTGGTGAATCGTCGACCGGAGCTCGTCGCGGCTCAGTACGAGTGGCATGTGGGGCCCACCGGCAGCGTGGCGAGTCGTGAACAGTTCCACGAACTGGGCATTGCCACCTACATCATGCCCGCCGACTGCGACACCAAGGACAACAGCACCGGAGGTGACGGCACCCGTACCGCCGCCTTCTCCCCCGCTCACGTCTACAAGGGCATCACCGAGCTGGCTGCTATTTTCGACGTGCAGGAGGCCGGCAAAGCGCTGGTGACCGATCTCGAAGCTCGTGAATCCGATGCCATTGCCAAGGCCGAAAGCCTGGAGCTCCCTCAAGATCTGTCGGCAGTTTTCTGGTTCTCTTCTCCCGATAGCTCGGTGGATCCTTACGTTGCCGGTAGGCTTGGCGCACCCGGCTACATGATGGAGCAACTGGGTATTCGCAACGTCATTCAATCTGATGAGGAGTGGCCTATCGTCGGCTGGGAATCCATTGCCCGCTCCGACCCTGACCTGATCGTTATCGCGCGCATGGATCGCCGACGTTTTCCCGCCGATGACATCGAAGAAAAGCTGAACTTTCTGCACAATGATCCGGTGACCCGAGAGATGACGGCGGTGAAGAACGGCAACATCGTCGAGATGGATGCTCATGCAATGAGTGCCACCATGCGCACGATCTTCGGCCTGGAATCGCTGGCCGATGCCTTGACGACGCTCTCCTTCGAACGATGAACCTGGCCGCGACATTGCGCTCACCAGTGGTGCTCCGATGGCGCTGGGTCTGGCTCGCGCCATCGATTCTGTTCCTGGCCGTGATGGCCGGCACCGCGATCGGCGAAACGGCGATTCCGCTGGAGACCATTCTCAAGGTATTGGCGAACCGGCTGTGGGGAGCGGAGCATGTCGTCGACCGAATCGACGCCGGCATCGTCTGGAACTACCGGCTCAGCCGCGCCATCCTCGCCGCCTGTTGCGGTGCCGGGCTGGCCTTGTCCGGCGTCGTCCTGCAAGCCCTGCTGCGCAACCCTCTGGCCGACCCTTTCCTGATGGGAATTTCCGCCGGCGCCTCGACCGGCGCCGTGGCGGTCACCATTGCCGGACTCGGAGCCGGCGCCGTGACGCTCTCTCTTGGCGCCTTTGCCGGTGCGGGGCTGGCGTTCTCCCTGGTGGTACTGCTCGCCCGTGCCGCCGGCAGCGGCACCGGGGGTGGGCGCAGCGCCCAGGCCGCAGGCGCCATCATTCTGGCCGGCATCGCCGGGTCACAGCTGTTCAATGCCCTCACCGCCTTCATCATTGCCAAGTCGGCTAATGCCGAACAGGCCCGGGGCATCATGTTCTGGCTGATGGGCAACCTCTCCGGGGTGCGCTGGGACGACGTCACCCTGGGCCTGCCCGCCGCCCTGGGCGGCCTGCTGGTGTGTCTGTGGTATCGGCGCGCCCTGGATGCCTTCACCTTCGGTGCCGACAGTGCCGCCTCGATGGGCATCGCCGTGCGCCGCGTGCGGGCAATCCTGATCGCCGTCATGGCGCTGGTGACGGCAACGATGGTGTCGATGGTCGGCGCCATCGGCTTCGTGGGGCTGGTGATTCCTCATGCCATGCGCTTTCTGGTGGGCAACCGCCACACCCGGCTGATACCGGCATCGGCGCTGGCCGGCGCCGTGTTCCTGATCGGCGCCGACATCATCTCGCGCATCATCGTGCCGGGGCAGGTGCTGCCGATAGGCGTGGTCACGGCCTTGGTCGGGGCGCCGGCCTTCGCCGTCATTCTGATTCGTGGGACGAGAAGACGATGAGACTGACTGCGGAAGGCGTCGGCTGGACGATCCACGGACACAAGCTGCTGGATGACGTCAGCCTCAGCATTGCCCCCGGCGAGACCTTCGGCCTGATCGGCCCGAACGGCTCGGGCAAGACCACGCTGCTGCGCGTACTGGCCGGACTGCAACGACCGAAGCGTGGGCGTGTGCTGCTGGACGACCGGCCGATGCAGGCAATGCCCCAGCGCGATATCGCCCGTAGCATCGCTTTCGTCGAGCAGCAGGCGGAGACCCACGAGCGCATCGGCGCCAGAGAGGTGGTGGAGCTGGGCCGCACCCCCTTCCTCTCGCCGCTGCAACCCTGGACCGAGCAGGATGACGCCATCGTCCACCGCGCCCTCGAGGACGTCGGCATGCTGCCCCTGGCGGAGCGCCTCTGGCATACCCTCTCCGGCGGCGAGCGCCAGCGCGTGCACATTGCGCGCGCCCTGGCTCAGCAGCCGCGTATCCTGCTGCTCGACGAGCCCACCAACCACCTCGACATCCGCCATCAGCTCTCGATCCTGCGCTTGGTCAAGCAGTTGCCGGTCACGGTGGTCATCGCCCTGCACGACCTCAACCAGGCCATGGACTGCGACCGTATCGGCGTGATGGAGGCCGGCCGGCTGGTCGACCTCGGCACGCCCGAACAGGTGCTGACCGCCGCCAGGCTGCGCCGCACCTTCGGTGTGCAGGCCGACATCCTCGAAGATCCCGTCGATCAGAGCCGAATCATGCGCTTTCGCTGCGCACTATAAAAAGATCGGCGGAGAAGCCCGCCTGAGAAGCCCAACTCAGGCTTCCTCTCCTCATCTAACCGGCACGAACACCGGAGCGCCATCGATCTCGGCGGTGGCCAGTCGCTGGCCGTAGAGCCGCTCCAGGGCGGCGGGTACCAGCATGTTGTCCGCCGGGCCCCAGCACGCCTCGCCGTCGGGATAGAGCAGCAGCAAGTGATCGCACCAGCGCGCCGCCAGGTTGAGATCGTGCAGGCACATCATCACCGCGCGGCCTTCGGCGGCCTGCTCGGCGAGCAGCGCCATCACCGCGCTCTGGTGGTGCAGGTCGAGATGGTTGGTGGGCTCGTCGGCAAGCCAGATCTGCGGCGCCTGGGTCAGCACCGTGGCGATCGCCAGGCGCTGGCGTTCTCCGCCCGAGAGCGTACTGACCAGACGCTCGGCCAGGTGCGCGACGTCGAGGCGTTCGAGTGCCGCCTCGGCCAGGCGCAGGTCTTCGCCGCCCTCCATCTGCCACGCCGAGAGCCATGGATGGCGACCGATCAGCGCCGTCTCACGCACCGTGGCGGGAAAGCCGTCGTGGCGCTCCTGGAACACCAGGCCCAGGGTACGCGCCACCTGTCGCCGCCCCAACGCCGCCAGTGGGCGACCGTCGATCAGCACCTGCCCTGCCCGCGGCCCACGCAGCCCGGCCAGGGTGTGCAGCAGCGTGGTCTTGCCGGCGCCGTTGGGGCCGAGCACGCCCCACACCTGCCCCGGCTCGACGCTGAGCGTGAGCGCTTGGCCGTCGCGCCGATCGGGCACGTCGATCACCAGCTCGCGGATCTCGAGGCGGTTCATCAGCGGCTCCGGTACAGCAGATAGAGGAAAGTGGGTACGCCGAGCAGCGCGGTGATCACCCCCACCGGCAACTGCTCCGGGGCGATCATGGTACGCGCCAGGGTATCGGCCAGCACCAGCAGGGTGCCGCCGGTCAGGGCGCAGGCCGGCAGGATCAGGCGCTGGTCGTTGCCCAGCACCAGACGCAGCATGTGCGGCACCACCAGACCGACGAAGCCGATGCTGCCGGCGGTGGTCACCGCAGTGGCGGTGAGCACGCTGGCCACGACGTAGATGGTCCACTCCAGCGGGCGCACGTTGACCCCAAGGGCCGCCGCCTGCAGCGGGCCGCGAGCCATGACATTGAGGCTACGCCCCAGCGGCATCAGCAGCAGGCAGATGACCAGCAGCAGCGCCAGCGGCGGCCAGGGGGAGCGCGAGTAGGAGAGATCGCCCATCAGCCAGTAGAGCATGCCGGGCAGGCGCTCGGCGGGGCTTATCGCCAGCATCAGGGTGATCACCGCGCCCCAGCCGGCGGCCACCACCACGCCGGTGAGCAGCAGCCGCGAAGGGGTCCAGCTGCCGGTACCGTGGGCCAGGCCGAACACCAGCAGCGTGGAGAGAAAGGCCCCAGCGAAGGCAGAGCCGGTGATCACCGCCCCACCCAGCCCCGCCAGCATCGCCGCCAGCGCCCCCACCGAGGCGCCGCCGGAAAGGCCCAGCACATAGGGGTCGGCCAGAGGATTGCGCAGCAGCACCTGCATCAACGCCCCCGCCACAGCGAGCAGGCCACCCACGGCGAAGGCCGAGAGGGAACGGGGAATGCGCAGGTCGAGAATCAGCGTGCGCGCCAGGGGGCTGCCTTCGCCGCGCGCCACCGCCCATACGTCGCCCAGCGACAGCGCGGCGCTGCCCAGGGTGACCGACACCAGCAGGGCCGTGAGACCCAGCAGCGCGAGCACGGCCAGCGGCGGCCACAATGAGCGCCGGGGCGTGATCATGCCGGCTTCAGCGCTTGGCACGGGCACGCTCGAGCTGCTCGCAGAACAGGCGGCTGCCCTCCAGCAGCCGCGGCGTGGGGCGCTGAATCAGCGACGGCGGCACGAAGTAGAGATTGTCGCGCTCGACGGCGGTCATGCTGGGATACTGCTGCCAATGGGTCAGCCATCCGCGGTTCTCCTCGCCCATGCCGCCGGCCAGGATTGCCTCGGGGTCGGCGGCCAGCACCGACTCGTCGTCGATGCGCGGCACCAGCCGCGACAGCTCGCCGAAGACGTTGACGCCGCCGCACAGGGTCAGCACCTTGCCGATCAGGTGCTCGTCGTTGATGGTCATCAACGGCTCGTCCCACACTTGGTAGAACACCGATATCGGCTCGGCATCGGCGTAGCGCTCGGCCAGCGACGCCATGCCGTCGCGGAATTCGGCGGCGACCCGCTCGCCCTCCTCGCGGGTATCGGCCAGCAGTGCCAGGCGCTCGATGGCGCCGGAAACGCCCTCGAAGTCCCGCGGCTCGATGTAGAATACCGGCATACCCAGCGCCTCGATGGTCTCGAGCTGCTCGGGCGGATTGCCGGTCATCCAGCCGATCACCAGGTCGGGGGTCAACGTCACCAGGGTTTCCAGATCCATGCGGGTGTGGCTGCCCACCGACGGCACGTCCTTGGCTTCTGGCGGATAGTCGCTGAAGGCCACTACTGCCACCACCTTCTCCCCCGCCCCGGCGGCGTAGACCAGCTCGGTGGCGCCGGGCGAGAGCGCGGCGATACGCCTGGCCGGTGCCTCGAGGCACACCTCCCGCTCGCGGTCGTCGATGGCACACAGCGCATCGCCATGCGCCTCGCCGGCCACCGGCCCCGACAGGGCCAGCGTCAGCAAGGCACCAGAAAATGCGGCGGGGCCGAGGGCCCCGCCGAATCGGCCGCTACTGGCCAAAGTGGACACTGACGAAGGCCGCACGGCCGGCATTGAGGTAGTCACGGGAAGTTTCGTACTCCTTGTCCAGGGCGTTCTCCACCGTCAGACGAGCCGACCACAGCGGGGCAAGCTGCCACCCGGCGCGCAGGTTGACGAGCCCAAAGCCACCGATGCGATCAGTGTTGGCGGCATCGTTGTAGCGATAGCCCTGAACGATCCAGGAGCCGCCCAGCGACCACTCGCCCAGCTCGCGGTCGATGTCGAAACGTGCGCTCTGGCTGGCTCGGCGCTGAATACGATTGCCCGCATTGGCTCCGCTACGGTTTTCCGGATCGATCCAGGTCAAAGCGGCAGCCAGAGTCCAGTCCTGTATCTCGGCTCCCCCTGACAGCTCGACGCCCCGAATACGCGCCTCGTTGATATTGGTCGGACGACTATCATTATTGATGGTCTCCGTGGCGATCATATCGTCAACAGACGTATGGTAAGCCGCCAGATCCCAGAACATGCCCTGGTACTGGCCGCGTATCCCGAACTCGACCGTAGAGGACGTTTCCGCTCGCAAGTCAGGATTCCCTTGGTAGGATCCCCAAGTACCGAAGTCCTGATAGGGCCAATACAGATCATTGAAAGTCGGAGCACGGAAAGCCGTGCCATAGCTGGCTCGCAGCGTATGAAAGCTATCCAGATCGTAGCCAAGCGCCAAGCTGCCGGTGACTTCCTCGCCATACGCCTCGTTGTCGTCATAACGTAGAGCAGCTTGCAAGGCGAACGGTGAAAAATCGAGCAGGCCCTGGGCGAAAATCGCCGTGTTGTCGCGACGAGTCACGTCGTGGCCTGTCGTACCGGAAACACGATCTTCACTGTACTCGGCCCCGGCCACCAATTCGTGCACACCAAAGGCCAGGGTATTCTGCCAACGAACAGTCTGAGTACGAGTATCGAGGATGGAAGTGCTTGCCGGTCCCCACTGGGTGGCAAAGGCCTGGTCGTCGAGCTCATCACGCGACTCGCTCAAGGTCAGCCGGCTACGCCAGTTGCTGGTGATCGGTATCTCACCGTAGATTCCGGCAACTTGCTGCACGAAGTTCATTTCACCACCGTCGTACTCATTGCCGCCTTTGGCACGCAATGCCAGCACGCCTACTTCCGCATCAGTTTCGAAAGTATGGGCAATACGAACCAGCCCAGAGGTATTGTCGTACCCCTTGTCCTCGCCATCGCGACGAATGGGTGTACCGTCCGTGGTGAAATGACTGCCGGCAAAGCTGTAGCGGGTGCCGCCGCTGCTGCCGGAGAGCCCGGCGCTGTAGCGCTGGGTGTTGAAGGAGCCGCCGCCCACCGAGACGCGTGGGTGCGGACCGCCTTCCTGCGCTTCATGCGTGAACAGCTGCACCACGCCGCCCACCGCATCGGCCCCGTAGAGGCTGCCCCGCGGGCCACGCACGATCTCGGCACGCTGGAACATGCGCGGATCGAGATAGTGCCAAGCTGCACCGCCCGCCGTCGCCGAGCGCAGGCGAATGCCGTCGATCATCAGCAGCGTCGACTCGTTGCCGGTACCCCGCAGGTAGACGCTGCTGTTCTTGCCGAAGCTGCCGTTGGTGATGACGTCCACCCCCGGCTGGCCGCGCAGCATATCGGTAACGCTGGTGGGGTCCTGTCGGCGCAGGTTGGCCTCGTCGAGCACGGTCACCGAGGAGAGGGTCTCGTCGGCGGTACGTGGCGCCAGGGTGGCGGTGATCACCATCGGATTGAGGGCGACGACATCGGTGTCTTGATTGACCGTGGTCTGGGCCTGAACGGCCAGAGGAAGCGCTGCCAGGCCGAAGGCGGCCAGGCCCTGCGCAGCCATAGGGAGCGCAGCCAGGTGAGGTTTGGTTTTCATTTTGATTCCCTTGCTCGCCGTGCCTACCCGCACGGTCTTCTAGGCGAAGCCGGGGTGGCGTGAAGGGATCGAGAAAGGGAGAGGTGAACGGCGGCGCCTGCCCTGCCTCGAGGTAGCCCACCGCAACCCGGCAAATTATCTCAGGCCGGTCTCCGGGCTGACGAGCGAAGCGTCGACTGCACGCTTCGGGTCCATCGCCTTCCCATGCAAAGCACAGTGGCGTGATGATGGACCTACACTCGATCACCGTTGCGGGGGCAGCGTCGGAATGCGCCTCTTCGTCTTGCGAAGAGAGTCACCGACTTCCCGTTTAACCTCGATAGGACATGAGGCGCCTGAGAGTGGGCGTAAGCTAGCAATCTCGCGCCAGGGCGTCAACGCAGGGTTAGGCGTGTATTGAGACAGATCAAAGCGTTAGCGATTTCACCAGCCCATTCCATACGTACCAGACCCGCTCGCAGCGTGCCGCGGCGTCCTGGGCCAGCCAACCGTTGAGGTCCCGCAAGCGCCTGTTCTCCCGGCCGAGCGGCACGATGCCGCGGCCCATTTCGAGCAGGATCAGCACGGCCTGACCACCCTGCTCGGCTTCCCAGGCGCGCAGCGCGTCGAGCTCCCGCGCCATGGCCTGGCGCAGCCGGTCGTCGTTCGGTTCATCGGCGAGCCGCTGGCCGATCCAGCGCTCCCAGCCCTCCAGCACCAGGCAGCGGGCTTCCGTCAGCGAGCGCCAGGCCTCGAGCCGGCAGCCGGCATGGGCGGAGTGCCAATGCGGAGCGTCGAAGCGCTGCGTTACGGCGTCGCGCTTGCCGGCGCAGGCACCGCCGATGAAGAGCTGCATTGCCAGCATCCCTCTTCGTTCATGGAAAACGTGAAGCGGCGTCCCTCCGCCTGGACGACGTCACCCTGCCAGAAGCCGATGCCCTCGAAGCGGCGGCGTAACTCGCGAATCACCCCGCCATGGGTGACCACCAGCACGCGGCGTTGGCCAAGCGCCGTGCAGGCGCCAAGCACGTCGCCGAACCAAGCGTCGAGCCGCCGGCCCAGGTCGGCGGTGGACTCGCCGCCGGGCGGCGGCTGCCGGCCTTCGCTGTCGATCCAGGCGCGATAGAAGGGCTGCGACTTCAGCTCATCGTAGGTACGCCCCTCGTAGTCGCCGAAATCGAGCTCGCGCAGACGCGCATCGAAGTGCGTCGGCCAGGCCCTCTCGCGCCCTTCGATCACGTGCGCCAGGGTCTGCCGGCAGCGGGTCAGGTCGCTGCAGTGCACGGCGTCGAAGGTCTGCTCCTCCAGCTCCCCGCGCAGCGTGTCGAGGCCCGCCAGGGCGTCAGGCAGTAGCAGCGGGATGTCGCGCTGCCCCTGGTAGCGACGCTCGCGATTCCACTGCGTCACCCCGTGACGAACGACCACCAGCTCCAGGCGACCAGCAGCAGCCATAGCTCTCCTCCCTCGATTGCGGTTCCGACGATATCGCCGTTGATGCCCTTGAAGGCACGCAGCATGCCCCAGGCATAGAGCATCAGGAACGGCGCCAGTGCAAGGCACAGCCACACCCCGCCCGGCACCAGCACGGCCAGCGGCAGCAGCGGCAGCGCCGCGAGCCATAGGTCCCGCGGCACCAGGTCACGCTCCCAACTGGCGGCCATGCCCTCGGGCCGCGCCGCCGGAGCCAGTACCAGCAGCGCGACCGCGGCCAGGCGCCCCAGCCCCAGAATCATCACCAACAGCAGCAGGTTCGTGCCGATGTCGATCATCACGAACAGCAGCGCGGCCTTCCACAGCAGCAGGAACACCAGCGCCAGGATGCCGAAGCTGCCGACATGGGGGTCCTTCATGATCTCCCATTTGCGCTCCAGCGGCGCGTTGCTGCCCAGGGCGTCGGCCACGTCCATCAGGCCGTCCAGGTGCAGCCCACCGGAGAGCGCCACCCACAGCGTGAGCAGCGCCAGCGCCAGCAACGGCGCGGGCAGCAGGTTCTCGAGCAGCGTGGCCATCGCCACCAGCAGGCCGCCGAGCAGCACGCCAGCCAGCGGATAGCAGCGCACCGCCCAGCGCCGGGTGGCCGGCGTCCAGGGGCAGGCGAAGGGCAGCGGCAGCCGGGTCAGGAACTGCAGCGCCAGCACCAGGCCGTAGGCGGCGTCTTTCATGATGGCTCTCCATCACGGCGCTTCCACACCTGCGGCAGCCCGGCCATCACCTGGATCACCTCGTCCGCCTCCTGCGCCACCAGGCGGTGAACCCGCTGTAGAAAGGCCAGGTAGCGCCACACCTCGGCGTCCTCGGGGGGCATGCCTTCGTTGACGTCGTTGGAGACGATCACCAGCGCCACGTCGCGTCGCCGGGCCTCGGCCAGCAGGTGCTCGAGCATGGCGATGCCTCGCACCTCGGCGAGCTCGCTGGCATGCTCGCTGGAATAGAGCAGCTGGCTGGCCCACAGGGTCAGGCAGTCGAGCAGCAGCGTGCCGCCCGGCTCCACCTGCTCGAGGGCGGCAATGAGGTCCACCGGTTCCTCCAGGGTGATCCAGCCCTCGCCCCGGGCTTGCCGATGGCGGCCGATGCGGGCCTGCCACTCGCCATCGCTGCCGCTCCTCGCGGTCGCCAGGTAATAGCGGGCCCCGCCCCGTTCGGCCTGCCAGCGTCGTGCCAGGGCTTCGGCATGGGTGCTCTTGCCGGAGCGCGCCCCGCCGCTGATGAAAGCGATCATGGATTTCTCCAACGGGTGATGGCTTCGACCAGCTGAGCATTCTCCTTGCGCGAGCGCACCGCCACCCGCAGCCAGGCACCCTCGAGGCCGATAAAATTGTGGGTATGGCGCGCCAGGATGCCGCAGCGCGCCAGGTGTTCCAGCAGCGCCGGCATCGACTCGCCGTGCGCATCCCTGAACAACAGGAAGTTGGCGTGGGAAGGCACGACGTCGAGCCCCAGCGCCTCGAGCTCGGCATGCAGCCAGGGCCGCTCGGCGTCGAGCCAGGCGCGGGTCCGTGCCAGATAGTCACGATCCGCCAATAGCGGCGCGACCAGCCCCGCCGCCAGGGCGTTGACGCTCCACGGCGGCTGCAGCTCGCCGATACGCCCTACCACTGTGGCCGAGCCCAGCAGGTAACCCAGCCGCAGGCCGGGAATGGCGTACAGCTTGGTCATCGAGCGCAGCAGCAGCAGGTTGTCGAAGCGGGCCAGCAGCGGCGTGAGCCGCTCATCCGGTGTGACGAAATCGACGAAGGCTTCGTCCACCACCAGCGTGGCGCCGTGGCGCTGGGCTGCCGCCAGCAGGCGCTCGATCCGCTCGCGCTCGATCAGCGTGCCGGTGGGGTTGTTGGGGCGGCACAGGAACAGCGCGCCGGCAGCGCGCATGGCCTCAGCGGCACGTGCCTCGTCCAGCTCGAAACGCTCACCCGCCAGCTCGACGTGCTCCACGGCGATGCCGTAGTGGCGGCAGGCGCGCGTATACTCGCCGAAGGTGGGCTGCACGATTGCGGCCCGGCTCACCCCCTGCCTGGCCAGCAGCGCCGCGGCGAGGAAGATCGCCTCGGCACCGCCATTGGTCAGCCGCACCTGTTCGGCGGGCAGCTCTTCGGCGCGGGCGACGGCCTCGCACGCCTCGCGATAATCGGGGTCGGGATAGGTGGCGAGCTCCGCCACGCTGGCGGCGAGCCGCTCAGCTAGCCACGTCGGCGGCCCCAGCGGGTTGAGGTTGGCGCTGAAGTCGATGACCTCACTGCCACCAGCGAGGCCGAAGCGCGGCAACAGCTGCTCCGGACGCCCGCCGTGACTCGGCCAGTCGCTCATACGCCTCTCCCCTCGCTCATGCCCATGCGCTCCACGTCCCGGCCACACCGGCCATCAGCAGGAAGAAGACCACCCAGGCGCCGTGCATGTGAGTCACGGCGCGCTGGATATGGACGACTCGCAGCGGCTCGCGGGGCTCGCCCAGCCTTACCCGCTCTGAGACCCGCCCGCCGTAGGTATTGGTGCCGCCGAGCTGCACGCCGAGCAGGTACGCCATCATCGCCTCGGGCCAGCCGGCGTTGGGGCTGGGATGGCCCGGCGCGTCACGCCAGGTGCCAGCCAACGCTCCCTGCCTACGCGCCCCCGGCAGCGCCAGGGCGGCCAGCCACATGCTCAGGGCGGTGAGCCGGGCCGGCACCCAGTTGGCCAGATCGTCTAATTTGGCCGAGGCGTAGCCGAAGTCGGCGTAGCGCTCGCTGCGGTGGCCGACCATGGAGTCCAGCGTATTCACCGCCTTGTAGGCCAGTGCCAGCGGCGCCCCGCCGAGCAGCGCCCAGAACAGCGGCGCGGTGATGCCGTCGACCGTGTTCTCGGCCACGGTTTCCACCGTGGCGCGGGTTATTTCGGCCTCGTCGAGGGCCTCGGTATCGCGTCCCACGATCATCGCAACGGCCCGGCGCGCGGCGTCGAAGTCACCCCTGGCCAGCGGACCGGCCACTGCGAAGGCAGCATCGCGCAGCCCCTTGATCGCCAGCGCGCTGACCAGCAGCAGCAGTTCGCCGATGAGTCCCAGCCAAGGATGCAGCCCGGCGAGCAGCGTCAGCACGCTCCAGGCCAGGGCATAGGTCAGCCCCACCACGCAGCCGGTGAGCAGGAAGCCCTTGAGCCGCCGGGCTCGGGGCGAGCCCCGGTTCCAGCGGCGCTCCAGCGCTTCGATCAGCCGTCCCATGGCAACCACCGGATGCGGAAGCCAGCGCGGGTCGCCGATCAGCAGATCCAGCGCAATAGCTCCCAGCAGCAGCGCCAGCAGGGCCAGGCTCAGCGGCTCGGCGCTCATGCTTCGGCGCTCATGACTCGGGGGCAGCGCCAGCCACCCCGGCCGAATCGAAAGTAGCCATCTCACTCAGCATGCGACAGGCGGCTTCGAGCAGCGGAAAGGCTAGGGCCGCCCCGGTGCCCTCGCCCAGGCGCAGCTGCATGTCGAGCAGCGGCTCGGCATCGAGCAATTCGAGGGCCACGTCGTGACCCGGCTCGCAGGAGCGGTGACCGAAGATCAGGTAACCGCGCAGGGCGGGCGCAAGTCGGCAGGCCACCAGCGCCGCCACCGTGGCGATGAAGCCGTCGACCAGGATCGGCATGCGCCGAGCCGCCGCGCCCAGGTAGGCACCGGCCATGGCGGCGATCTCCAGCCCGCCGAGCTTGGCCAGCATCTCCAGCGGCCGGGCCGAGTCGGGCTGGCGCGCTGCCAAGGCCCCTTCGATCACCCCGGCCTTGTGCGCCAGGCGCGAGATATCGATGCCGGTCCCTTGCCCCACCAGGCGGGTCACCGGCCGGCCGCTCAAGGCGGCCAACAGGGCGCTGCTGGCGGTAGTATTGGCGATGCCCATTTCGCCAACGATCAGGCAGCAGCAGCCGGCAGCGTGGCTGCGCGCAGCGGCGCGTATGCCGACCTCGATGGCACGCTCGGCCTCGGCCAGGCTCATGGCATCCTCGCGGGCGAAGTTGGCGGTGCCGGGGCGCACCTTGTCGACTACCACGCCGTCACCTTCGACGATTCCTTTCACGCCCACGTCGACGACTTCGAGCCGCGCGCCGATCTGGCGGGCAAAGACATTGATGGCGGCACCGCCGGCGGCGAAATTGGCCACCATCTGCGCCGTGACCTCTTGAGGAAAGGCCGACACGCCCTCTTCGGCCACGCCATGGTCGGCGGCGAAGACGATCACCCCGGGCGGGCTCACCCTGGGTGAAGCATTGCCGCTCATACCGGCCAGCGACTTGGTCAGGGCCTCGAGGCGCCCCAGGCTGCCAGGGGGTTTGGTGAGGTTGTCGAGGCGTGCCTGCACGGCAGTGGCGAGTGAGTCATCGACCGGCACGATGGCGGCCAGGGTATCGGCAAGCATGAGCGTATCCTGATAGGGCGTGAAGCAGCCGCCATCTTAACAGGCTGGCACGGCCTGTCACGGCGCCGTGCCCAGCGCTCCCACCTGTCGGCTTTGCCGTGGCTGCTCGGGCTCCCGCTCGCCGGCCAGGGCCAGGCGTGCCGAATTCGCCACCACGCTGAGCGAGCTGGCCACCATGGCCAGTACCGCTATCAGAGGCGGAATCGGCATGGCCACCGCCAGCCCCAGCGCCAGCAGGTTGTAGATCCCGGAGAGCACCAGGTTCTGGCGCATCACCCGGCGCGTGCGGCGCGCCAGACGCCAGGCCACCTCGACCCCGGCCACCCCGGGCTTCAGCAACGCCACGCTGGCGCCCTCCTGCACCGTGGTATTGGCACCCAGCGGCGCCACGCCGACGCTGGCGGTGGCCAGCCCCACCACGTCGTTGAGCCCGTCGCCCACGTAGAGCGACGGCTGCGGCATGGCCGCCAGCAGCTTGGCCTTGGCCTCGGGGCTGCGCCCGGCATAGCACTCTTCCGCTTTCATGCCCACGGCATCCGCCAGCCGCCTCACCGCCGGCGCCCTGTCGCCGCTTATCAGGGCCAGGGCAAGCCCCTCTCGGCGCAATTCGGCCAGCGTCTCGGTAGTACCGGGCAGGGCCGTCTCACCCAGGGTGAAGCGGGCCAGCAGAGCGCCGTCGCAGGCCAGCAGCACTTCACTCTCCCCCGAGTCGCCGGCCTGCTGGGTGGCAGCGCCCTGCTCGGCAAGCCAGGCACGGCTGCCCAGCAGCAGCTCTCGCCCGTCGCCAAGTGAGACCCGCCGCCCGCGTCCGCCGACCTCCTCGGCCTGCACGACCTCGAGCTCCCCGCCCGCTCCGGCATCCTGGGCATCTTGAGCATAGCGGCGCACGGCCCGTGCCAGGGGGTGCTCGCTGCCACGCGCCGCCACGGCTGCCAGCGCCAGCAGCTCCGATTCTGGCAAATCGGCTGCCGGGTGCATGACCTGCACCTGCGGCTCCCCGGCGGTGAGCGTGCCGGTCTTGTCGAAGGCGGCGCTGCGAATTCGCGCCAGCGTCTCGAAGGCGCCCGGGTCGCGGATCACCACGCCGCGCTCCAGGGCCTGGCCGCTGCCCGCCAGGCCGGCCAGGGGAATGGCCAGGCCCACGGCACAGGGGCAGGCCACCACCAGCACCGATAGCGCCCTTACCCAGGCCTCTTCGGCCGGCACGCCGGCCAGCCAGGTGGCCACCAGGGTGAACAGCGCCAGCACCACCGCCAGGGGGCTGAGCCAGCCGGCGAAGCGATCCGCCAGCCGCTGCAGCTCGCCCTTGCGCGCCTGTTGCCACCACATCTGCTCGCGCAGCCGGTCCAGACGACACTCACCGGCGGGCGCGGTGACCTCGAAGACCAGCGCTGCGCCGAGGTTACGACAGCCGGCCGCCACGGCATCGCCCGGCAGGCAGCGCCGCGGCGCGCTTTCGCCGGTCAGCGGCGAGAGGTCGAGCAGCGCTTCGGCATCGCTGAGGGTCCCGTCCAGCGGCAGCGCTTCGCCGAGTTCGACGCGCAGCCGGTCTCCCACCGCCACGCTATCCAGCGCACAGGGCTGCCAGGCATCCGCCTCCCAGCGCTGCACCTGCGCCGGCGGCCGATGCAAGGCCTGGAGCGCACGCAGCCCACGATGGCGGCACAGGGTTTCCACCAGCCGCCCGACCAGCAGCAGCGTGACCAGCATCACGGCGGTATCGAAATAGACCTCGGGCGAGCCGCGAGCCAGCAGCCACAGCGATACGCCCACCGCCGTCAGCGCGCCCAGCGCCACCAGCGCATCCATGCCGGGTCGCCACGCCCGGGTCGTGCGCCAGCCGGCGCGGTAGAACGGCAGCGCCACGTAGGTGACCACCGGCAGGGCGAACGCGCCCGAGACCCAGGCCATGATCAAGTCGAGTTCGGCACTCGGCATGGCGCCGGCATAGATC
This sequence comes from Halomonas sp. MCCC 1A11062, assembly GCF_021404355.1. Classification (NCBI taxonomy): domain Bacteria; kingdom Pseudomonadati; phylum Pseudomonadota; class Gammaproteobacteria; order Oceanospirillales; family Halomonadaceae; genus Halomonas; species Halomonas sp. MCCC 1A11062. The sequence continues at coordinate 20,314 of NZ_JABFTW010000019.1, read as the reverse complement.
AGCAGCGAGGCGAGCATGGTCCACATGCCGAAGGCCACGGCCATGAGCAACCGCAGGGTGAGATAGCGGCTCTCGGCATCCAGCCGCGCTTCGGCATCGCCGATCGCTTCCGGTGGGCCGAGGCGGTAGCCGAGCCGGCTCACGGCGGCAGCCAGCCGCGCTTCCTCGAGCGCCGGCGGCTGCCCCTGCACCAGCAGGGTGGCACTGGGATAGTGCACACTGGCGGCGCTGACACCAGGCATGCGCGCCAATTGGGCCTCGACGGCCAGGGCGCAGCTGGTGCACCACAGCCCCTGGACCGAGTAGAGCGCCTCGCCCTGGCGCTCGGATTGACTGTCGGAGATGGCATCCATACAGCAAAGCGTAAAGGAAACCCGAGACGAATGCCCGCCAGGTCGAGCCGTTCGAGATTGGCGCCTAGCCAAAGCCACTCTATACTGTATATGAATACAGTTATCCAAAGGCTCGCCATGCCTCACTTCGACATCAAGCAAACGCGCAAGGGCCGCGGCGCCACCTACAACCCCAGCAACCGCTTCGCCCCCACCCACAGCGAAACGGTGGACGACGGCTGGTGGCAGGAGGAAATGCCGACGCGCTTGGCCACGGTGGTCAGCGAGGAGCGGGCGCGCAGCGCGCTGGCGTGGAACGACTCCCCCGACCTGGCCTTCGACCGCTCGCTCAACCCCTACCGCGGCTGCGAGCACGGCTGCATCTACTGCTACGCGCGACCGAGCCACGCCTACTGGGACATGTCACCGGGCATCGACTTCGAGACCCGGCTGATTGCCCGCAGCGGCCTGGTGGATCGCCTGCGCGAGGAGTTCTGCAAGCGCAGCTACGTGTGCCGGCCCATTGCCTTCTCCGGCAACACCGACTGCTACCAACCGCTGGAGGCGGAACGCGGCACCAGCCGCGAGATACTGGGCTTCCTGCTCGAGTGCCGCCACCCGGTATCGATCATTACCAAGAGCGCACTGATCCTGCGCGATCTGGACCTGCTGGGGGAATTGGCCCGCCAGCGGCTGGTGCGGGTGTCGATCAGCCTGACCAGCCTGGACACCCAGCTCAAGCGCAGCCTGGAGCCCCGGGCCGCCTCTCCCGCCGCGCGCCTGCGCACCGTGCAACGTCTGCACGCGGCCGGCATTCCGGTGGGGGTGATGGTAGCACCGGTGATACCGGGCCTGACCGACCATGAGCTGGATGGGCTGCTGGCAGCGGCGCGGGACGCCGGCGCGCAGTGGGCCGGCTGGACGCTGCTGCGTCTGCCGCGGGAGGTGGCGCCGCTGTTCGAGGATTGGCTCGCAGCCCACTACCCCGAGCGGGCACGCAAGGTGATGAGCCTGGTACGGCAGAGTCGCGGCGGCGCCGACTACGACAGCCGCTTCGGCAAGCGCATGCGCGGCGAGGGGGTGTTCGCCGAGCTGATCGCCCAGCGCTTCGACAAGATCTGCCGGCGGCTGGGCCTCAACGATCCCGATAAACGCGAGGCGCGCCAGCTCGATACCACGGCCTTCAGGCCACCCCGCAAGCAGGGCGACCTGTTCGATTGAGCCACGACATGACCCGGCGAAAAAAGGCGTCCGAGCGGGCTGTCAGGGAGCGCGCCGCCGATCTTCGATAATGGTGCCGCTCTCCTGCACCTCGGCTTCGTGTCCCGCCTCGCGCCACGGTTCGTCCAGCGCCGCCTCATACCACTGCTGCATGGCGGGCAGTGCCAGTAGCCGTTCTACATAAGCCATCGAGGGCGCACTGAGTTCGAGCCCGAAGCTCTGCACTCGGAATGCGACCGGAGCGAAGAAGGCATCCACCCCCGAGAAAGTATCACCGGCCAGGAAGGGGCCGCCGAAACGCGTCAGGCCCTGCTGCCAGAGCTCATCGATACGGGTCAGGTTGCGCGCGAGAGCGTCCGGCATGCGGTGCAGCTGTACCCTCACGCCGCAGTTCATCGGACACAGGCTGCGCAGCGCGGCAAAACCTGCGTGCATCTCACTGCTGGCACAGCGCGCCCAGGCGCGCGCCTCGTCGTTGACGGGCCATACGCCCGCATGCCGCTCGGCCAGGTACTCAACGATAGCCAGCGACTCCCATACGACGCGCTCGCCGTCCTCCAGGCAGGGCACCATCCCGGATGGCGAAAACGTACGAAACGTAGCCCAGTTGATACCGGGGGAGCCGGGCTCGAAGGGGGTCACGCGCTCCTCGAACGGGATGTCCAATTGACGCATCAGCACCCAGGGGCGCAGCGACCAGGAAGAGTAGTTCTTGTTGGCAATATGCAGGCGATACATGTCGAAACTCGTCGCAGGTAAGGGAAATGACAGCATAGCCTGCCAACCCTTCTCCGTGCCAAGCGGGCTCGCTCGAAACTTTTGCAGCCATAGCAAGCATGACGAGTCACGGAATCAACACCGCAGCCCCTGTCAACCGACCCTCGCGCAGATCGCTCAGCGCCTGATTGGCCTGCTCCAGCGGGTAGGCGCGCGTCTCGGTGCGAATCGGCACCGTGGGCGCCAGGGCCAGGAACTCCTCGCCGTCCTGGCGGGTGAGGTTGGCCACCGACTTGACGCTGCGCTCCTGCCACAGCAGGCGATAGGGAAAGGCGGGGATGTCGGACATGTGGATACCGCCGGAAACCACCGAGCCACCCGGGCGTACCTGCGCCAGGGCCAGGGGCACCAGCTCTCCCACCGGCGCGAACAGCAGCGCGGCATCGAGGGGTTCCGGCGGCGCCTGGTCGGCATCGCCGGCCCAAACGGCCCCGAGCCGCCGGGCGAAGGCCTGGGCCGCGTCGTCGCCCGGCCGGGTGAAGGCATACACTCGCTGCCCGCGCGCCACGGCGAGCTGAACGAGGATATGCGCCGCGGCGCCGAAACCGTAGATCCCGAGCCTCCGGTTCTGCTCACCCCCGGCCAGGCGCCAGGTGCGATAGCCGATCAACCCCGCGCACAGCAGCGGTGCGGCGGCCTGGGCGTCCTCGGCGATCAAGGGGAAACAGTAGCGGGCATCGGCCACGCCGTACTCGGCGTAGCCGCCATCCAGGGTATAGCCGGTGAATCGCGCCTGGTCACATAAATTCTCGCGACCGGCCAGGCAGGCCTCGCACTCGCCGCAGGTCCAGCCCAGCCAAGGCACGCCGATACGCATGCCCACGCCTAGGTGCTGCACTCCCACACCCACCACGGTGACCTCACCAACGATCTCGTGACCGGGAATCAGCGGTAGTACGGGCGAAGGCAGCTCGCCGTCCACCACATGCAGGTCGGTGCGGCAGACGCCACAGGCCAGCACGCGGAACTGCACCTGGGCAGTGTCGGGCTGTGGCCTGGGGACCCGGTCCAACTGTAGCGGCTGGCCGGGGGCATGCAGGCGCATGGCGCGCATCTGATCCATGGCAGGCTCCCCTGGAAGAGATCTCTCACGGGAGCATAGCGCAGCCTCTCGGCTGCGCTCAGTTCCGTGCTCAGTTCAGCTCAGCTCACCGCCACTTCGTAGCCGGTGAACTTGCGCAGGTTGATCACGCCGCTGTCGAGGATCAGGTACTGCCCCTTGAGGCCTAGCAGGGTACCGGTCACCTCGGGCTTCTTGTCGAAGTTGTGGGAGACGATCTTGCGTGGGAACTCCAGTACTGGGTAGTCGAAGCTCACCGGCGGCTCGTCGAGCAGGCGAATGGCATCGGCGCCGAAACGCTGGCGCAACTGGCCAAGCCCACTCTCCAGACGCGCCAGCAGGCGGTCGCGCTCGACCAGCAGGTCCATCGGCTCGACCTCGCCCTTGAGCATGGCGCGCCAGTTGGTGCGGTCGGCCACTTCCTCCTTGAACAGCATCTCGACCAAACCCGACTGCTGGCGTGTATCGACCGACAGGATCGGCAGCGCCTGGATCGCGCCCTGATCGAGCCAGCGCGTGGGCACCTGGGTGCCACGGGTGATGCCCACCTTGAGGCCGGAGGAATTGGCCAGGTAGATGACGTGGGGCTGGAAACAGTGGCGCTCGGCCCACTCCGGCTCACGGCAGGTGCCGGCGTCAAAATGGCAGGTCTCGGGCTTGACGATACAGGTGTCGCACTGGGCCAGCCGGGAGAAGCAGGGGTAGCAATAACCCTGGGCGAAGCTCTTCTTGGTCGCCCGGCCGCAGTGGGTACAGGCAATCGCACCGGTCCACTCCAGCCGCAGCGGCTGGCCGAGCCGCGCGTTGAGGTCGAGGCGATGTTCACCGGCACGCAGCGTATAGCGCACCGCGCCGCCCTGCTCACCCGGTGCAACGGCCATCTTGCTCAGGCAGCCCTGCACCGCAGGCGCGACCTCGATCATGCCGTTATCAGTCACGCGAGGCATCCCGAGCTAGTCCGGCTAACTCCGGCGGTACGTCGGTACCGCTGCTGGCGCTGCCGCAGGTGCGTTGCTGCAGGTAGCCCACGCGCAGCTCCTCGGGCACGTGGTTCTCGTGCTCGTAGCGAATCACCGCCTCGAGGCAGAGCTCGGTCTGCTCTGCAGTCAGCATGCGCCCGTCCGGCCATTTGCGCAGCGCCACCGCCTGCTTGAGGCTTTCATAGATGGCCGGCGTCATCTGACGGATCATGCGCTCAAAGGTCATATCGCTCATTGGAACTCTCTCGGGGAACTCTCTCGAAGTGACGGCTCAGTGAAGATGACGAGCACGGCCCGAATAATACCACCCCAACGCCAGCCCCACGACCAGCCCGCCCAGGTGCGCCTCGTTGGCCACGTTGCCGAAGCCTACCGCGGCGGCCATGTCGGTCATGGTGAACACCATCCAGCCGAGCATGAACACCACCAGCATCTGCGGCACGAAGAAGCCGCTGTGCGGCGCGCGGCGCGACATTAGCCAGACATAGCCGAGCAGCGCGAAGTCGACTCCCGACATGCCGCCGAACAGCACGGTGCCAGTGGCGTACTGGGCCAGGTTGGCGCCGATGCCTGCCACCAGCAGGATCATCAGCATGCGTCCGCTGCCCTGTAGGGTCTCGACCTGGCGGCCGAAATACCATAGCCACATCATGTTGAAGATCAGGTGCATCCAGCCGAAGTGGAGGAAGGCCGGCGACAGCAGACGCCACACCTGCCCCGAGGAAATGGAGTCGGTCAGGCTGCCAAACGCCAGGCTGCCGTTGACGATCCCGACCGGCACGATGGTCAGCATGGCCACCACGATATCGCCGAGCAGGTACATCAGGGCGAAGACCAGCAGCGAGATCCCCAGCGCTGCGGCGGTGACCGGCGCCTGGCGGAAGGCCACGGCCAGGGAACCGCCGGTGCCCGACGAACGCTTGCGACGCTCGGGCATGACCCGCTCTCCGCGCTGCCAGCGTGTCAGCAGTTGCATCAGGGCGTCGTGCTGATCCGGATTGGCCAGCCACAGCACCTGACCTTCCGTTTCCTCGGTAAAGCGGTGCCCGATGCGATGCGCCCACAGCGCGCGACGAAGTTCGCTGGTGTCCGTTTCGTGGGGGAACAGCATGATGCGATACATGAACGCTTCCTGAACCAAGGTAATGAGTGCAATCTTGCGCTGCGGCGGGGCTTTTCTCAAATCCGCCCACTGATGCACAGAAAAATCGGGGCACAGAAAAAATCCGGCGGAAGGGGGGCCGCCGGACAAGAGCAAGGGATCATTCAAGGGAACACTTACTCAGACGAGCGAGCCGAGGGGAAGTTCAGGGCCGTGAGAAAAAAAGTTGTAAAACTTTGTATCCCCTTTTCAGAAGAAGCGCTGCACCAATCGACGAGCGGGATGAAGCGGCTAGGTTCGTTCCCGACGAACCAACGCACTTCCCACATCCCTGTGGGTCGCCAGGCGCACGGAGCACAGTACCGAGCGAAGCGACAAACAGCCGTAGGCTGGCCCCGAAGGGGCGAGAAGCCGCAGGCTTCGAGTAAACCGGAGCATATGGGGTATATGTGAGGATCCGCCGGTCCGACGCTTCGGCACCGCGCAACGCAGCGATTCGCTCGCGCAGGCATTGGTGCAGTGTTTCTAGTCGAAGTCGATTTCCCACGGCCGTGGCCTTGCAGCCTCTTCCTGCGGCACCCTCACCCAGACGAAATGGTTGGCGTCCAGCCGCCGTTCGCCGCTCCAGCGGTAGGCGACGAGACGCCCGAACTTAACCGCGCTGTAGTCGAGACAGGCAATGTTGGCCGTGGGCAGCGCCGGCACCCCTTCACACCAGTAGTGGCCAATGAACAGCGGCGGCTGGTCGAGCCCGTAGTGCGGCAGGCGGGCCCGCTCGGCCGCGGTCAGCTCACGCTCTTCTAGAGCGTCGGGCAGGTTGTCGGGCTGAAAGATGACGTCGCCCCAGGTCTGGGGTTCGCGCGCCCAGAAGTGGGCGCGGAAACTGCGCCGGGTGAAGCCGTCGCCGGAGTGGATCTCCACCCCGGTGGGCAGGGGCAGGTGCACGCCACGAGTCAGGCGGTCGAGTATGCGATAGGCCAGCGTACTCGAATCGACGGACTGCCTGAGGAACGGCTCGTCGATGATGCCGCCCGGGCACTCTTTTTCCAGCGCATCGACCAGGGGCTGGTCCCAGCAGGCGTGCACCACGCGGAAGGCGTCGAAGTCGAGATACAGCGGGATTTCCATGAACCAGCTCAGCGTCTCGTCCCACTCGGCGGGATGGTCGCGGTACTGGTCGAGGGTTTCCTTGATGATGCGGTTGTGCCGGGGGGTGTGTTCACGTAGCCATTCGCGCCCCAACTGGCGTGGCGCACGGTGGCTGTAGGCCAGGGCGTTGTATTCATGATTGCCCATGACGATATGCGCCTCGCCCTCTTCCACCATGCGCCGGGCGATGCTCACCGCCAGGCGAATGCGCGGGCCGCGATCGATCAGGTCGCCGAGGAAGATCGCCTTGCGCCGGGGGTGACGGTAGACGCCGCCACGCTGATGGTAGCCAAGCTTCTCCAGCAGCGCCCCCAGGGTCGCCCCGCAGCCGTGCACGTCACCGATCAGATCGTAGCCTTCTATTGCCGCCTGCCTCACCTCAATCTCCCAGCCGGTTGCTCCAGCCCAGCTTGCTGCGCAGGACCTCATAGAAGTTATGACCGAGCGGATGCACGAGTTGCACCCGCTGCGGCTTACGCTTCACCACCAGCACGTCGTCGGGCTTGGCCACGGCACGGGTCTGGCCGTCGCAGCTGATGTGCGGGTAGGTCTGGTTGGTCTCACCGATGTGCACGTGGATTTCGCTGGCAGCATCAATGACGATGGGCCGGCTGGAGAGCGTGTGGGGGAACATCGGCACCAGCTCGATCACGTCCAGCTTGGGGTGCATGATCGAACCGCCGCCCGACAGCGCATAGGCGGTCGAGCCAGTGGGCGTGGCCATGATCAGGCCGTCGCTGCGTTGGCTGCAGACGAACTGCTTGTCGATGAACAGCTCGAACTCGATCATGCGCACCGCCTTGCCGGGGTGCAGCACGACCTCGTTGAGGGCATCGCCGCTGCCCACCAGGGTACCGTCCCGGTACAGCTCGGCGTCGAGCAGGAAGCGCTCTTCCACTTCGTACTGGCCGTCCAGCACCTGCCCTACCCGCTCTTCGAGTTCGTCCGGCGAGATGTCGGTGAGAAAACCCAGGCGGCCACGGTTGACGCCAAGCATCAGGGTGCCGCTATGGCACAGCGTACGGGCGGCGCCCAGCAGGCTGCCGTCGCCGCCCACCACGATGACCAGGTCGCAGAGCTCACCCAGCGTGCGGCGGCTGGCCTCGGGATGACCATGATCGGGCAGCACGGTCGCGGTGCGATCCTCGACGATCACATGCAGGCCACGCTCATCGAGAAGACGAAGCAGTCGCTCGAGGGTCTCGACCACCTTGGTGCTGCCCAGGCGGCCGATCAGACCGATGTTCTTGAACCCGTCGTGCTGCTTGTGCATGCCCTCGCCTCTCGCGTCGTGGGCGTTCATTATGGAGACAGTGGGCAGGACGGGCAAACGCGTCTCAGGCGGGAACGGCAGCGCGGCGGCGCAGCCACCACTCGTTGAGGACCAGGGAGCCGACGATGATCGCCCCGCCCAGCCCCAGCCGCAGCAGATCGGCGTCGCGGTTCCAAATCACCAGATTGACCAGCAGCCCGGCCGGGATCAGCGCGTTGTTCATGATGGCCAGGGCCCCGGCATCCACCCGGGTGGCCCCCAGGTTCCAGAAGAAGTAGCCAAGCCCCGATGCCACCAGCCCCAGCCAGGCCAGTACGCCCCAGTGCACGCTGGTGGTAGGCAGCGCCGAGGCGTTGCCGAGCAGCGCGAAGGCCGGCAGCGCCACGACCAGGGCGCCGAGGTAGAACCAGGCAAAGACGCTGTGACGCGGCAGCTCGGCGGGCAGATCCGCGGAAAGGCGCCGATAGCCCACCTGGCCCAGGGCAAAGCAGAGGTTGGCCCCCTGCACCACCAGGAAACCGAGCAGGAAGCCGCTGTCGATTCCGTCGTAGCGGATCACCGCCGCTCCCACTACCGCCAGGGCGGCGGTGAGCAGGTAGAACGGCGTGAAGCGGCCGAACAGCGCATCGTCGAGCAGCGTCACGTAAAGCGGCGTGAAGATGGTGAAGAGCAGCACCTCCGGCACCGTGAGCAGCAGGAAGGACTGATAGAAGAAGATGTACATCACGCCCAGTTGCACGGCGCCCAGGCCCATCAGCGCCAGCCGCTGGCGGCCGGCCAGCAGCCTGGGGCGCAGGAACGGCAGGAACACCAGGGCCGCCAGCACCACACGCACCAGCACCGCGAAATAGCTGTCCACCTGACCGGCCAGATAGACGCCGATCAACGAGAACGAGAAGGCCCAGAGCGCGGTGACGCCGATCAAGTAGCCCACGGTCAACCTCGCATTCGATTTGAGTTGACGCGAATTATACTGCCAACCCGCCGAACATCAATGCGACGCCTGACGTCCCGGCTCGGCGCCCGGCTCAGCCAGCGCTGCGCTCGCGGCGGCGACCGTGGCAGCCCGCTCGATGGCGGCGGCCTCGCTACGCTCGCGCCGGGTCGTGGCGAAGTACTCCTCCAGGCGCGCATCGGCCTCGTCGCCGAACAGAATCACACAGGCCTCACGCAAACCGGGCGAGCGACGCATCGCCTCTTCATGCACCACCAGAGCGATCTTCGAGCGCCGGCGCAGGAAGTCCTCCAGCCGCGTGATCATCTCGCGCCGCTTGGCGTAGTGTAGTTCGCAGCGCAGGTACTCGGTGCCCTCTATCAGCACTTCGGCCTGGCGGGGGTCCTCGCGGATCTCTTCCAGCATCTCCAGCGCGTGGGTGCCATAGCGCCGCCACAGCCGGGTCGACAGCGGCTCGGATGACGCTTGCGCGGTGAGATCGTCGAGTCGCATCAGCCTGGCCTGGTGCAGAAACTCCCGACGTACCTGATCGGGCGGCTCGCCGTACCAGCGGTGCTTCGGGAAAGGCACCTCGATCCCCATGCGGTTCACCGCCTCGACCACCTCCTCGCCGACGTTGAGGCAATCGGTCAGCTTGCCGCCGAAGATGCTCAGATGGGCATCCTGCCGGTTGATGTCGATGGCATGCTTACGCGAAAGCTGCAGGAAGTCGCGCTCGCCGCCGCCCGTAGCCTTGACCGCCAGGGGGCGAACGCCGCAGCGGATGGAGATGATGTCCTGCTGGTCCAGCGGACGCTCGAGCCGCAGCCGCTTGTTGATGTTGTCGAGCACGAAGCGGATGTCCTCCTCCGTCGCTACCACTTCCGGACGCTCGACCCGGGTATCGGTGGTGCCGATACAGGTTCGCGGCCCCATGGGGATGACGAAGAACAGCCGGCCATCGTCGGCGAAGAAGGCCAGCACCCGCTGGCTGTCGGTCAGCCGCGGCACGATCAGGTGAATGCCCTTCGAATAGACGTGACGATGGTTCGTCGACTGACCGGTGAGCGTGTTGTGCTCGTCGACCCAGGGGCCGGCGGCATTGATCAACACCCGCGAGCGCACCTCCAGCTCCCTGCCCGTCATGACGTCGCGCACGCGGGTCAGCCAACCGTCCGATTCGCGCCGGGCACCCAGCGATTCGACGTAGTTGACCGCCACGGCGCCGTAGTTGAGCGCCCCGCGCACGAAGTTGAAGACGAAACGGGCATCATTGTCGTGCAGATAGGCATCGGAGTACTCGAAGCCGCCAACGGCGCTACTGGTGTCGATGATCGCCTCGCTGTCGCCTATCGCCTGGGGCGACAGAAAGCGCGGTATGCGGGTGAAGCCGTTGCCGATCAGCCAGTAGAGCCAGGCACCGGCCCAGAGATAGCGCGGGTGGTAGCGAAAACCCTGGGTGATGGTGGTGAGAAAGCGGATCTCCTGAACCGTGGAGGGATAGCTCTTGATCAGGTGGTTGCGACTCCGGCACAGCTTGCGCACCAGGGCGAAGTCGCGACTCTCCATGTATTTGATGCCGCCCCATACCAGATTGGAGGAGTGCATGCTGGTGCTGCCGGCGAAATCGCCGCGTTCGATCAGCGCGACCCGAACGCCCTTGCCGGCTAGAGCCGCCGCCGCGGACGCGCCGTTGATGCCGCCGCCCACGATCAGGACGTCGAAAACCTCGCCGCTCAGCTTGTCGATATTGCTGCTACGCAGTTCCATGTGCGGACCTTTCGAAGACAAAGGCCCCGTTCGGCGAGCGCCGAACGGGGCCTGGAATGACCCGGACGGGCTACCGGAAACACGAATGGTTGCGAAACCCGGCGCGCCTAGCCGTTGCGCCGGGTTTCAGTCGGCATCAACGTGTACCGGCGGCCATCCACTCTTCCATCATCTGGTCGTATGGGATGGTGGTTCCCTGCGGCATCTCGTCGTCGAGCTTGGCCTTGGGTGCACCCGGCTGCGACAGCCAGTACTCCGGGTCGCGCTCCTCGTTGAGCACAGGCGGATAGGCCTCGAACACGTTGGCCCGGGCCAGGCGCGCCATGATGTTGTCCATGGCGCTGGCCAGGTTGTCGAGACCTTCCTGAGGCGTGATCTCGCCGCTGATGACCGGTGCCAGGTTCTGCCACCACAGCGGTGCCATGCGCGGATAGTCGGGCACGTTGGTACCGGTCGGCGTCCACATGGACTCGTTGGGGCTGCGATAGAACTCGACGAGGCCACCCAGGCGCGGCGCCATTTCGGTCATCTGATCGGAGAAGATGTCAGATTCGCGAATCGGCGTAAGGCCCGCCATCAGCTTCTCCAGCGAAACCGTCTTGGCCACGGTGAACTGGCCGAACAGCCAGGCCGCGGTACGACGATCCTCGGGGGTGGAGTCGAAGAAGGTCCAGGAACCCACGTCCTGATAGCCCACCTTCATGCCCTCTTCCCAATACGGCCCGGTGGGCGACGGTGCCATGCGCCACAGCGGATTGCCCTCGTCGTCGGTGACCGCCACGCTGGGGTCGATCATGTCGGCAGTGAAGGCGGTGTACCAGAAGATCTGCTGGGCGATGTTGCCCTGGGCGGGAACCGGACCGGCCTCGCCGAAGGTCATGCCTTGAGCCTCGGGCGGTGCGTAGTCGCGCAGCCAGTCCACCGCCTTCTGCATGGCGAACACCGAGGCCGGCGCGTTGGTGCCGCCGCCGCGGGTTACGCTGGCACCCACCGGACGGCTCTCCTCGTCGACCCGAATGCCCCAGTCGTCCACCGGGTTGCCGAACGGAATGCCGGGGCTGCCCATGCCGGCCATGGAGAGCCAGGAGTCGTGGAAACGCCAGCCCAGCGACGGATCGCGACGGCCGTAGTCCATGTGACCATAGACCCGCACGCCGTCGATCTCGCCCACGTGATCGGTGAAGAACTCGGCGATGTTCTCATAGGCGGTCCAGTTGGTCGGCACGCCCAGGTCATAGCCGTAAATCTCGCGGAATTGCTCCTGCAGGTCCTCGCGCTGGAACCAGTCGTAGCGGAACCAGTAGAGGTTGGCGAACTGCTGCGCCGGCAGCTGATAGATGCTGCCGTCGGGGCCGGTGGTGTACTGGATGCCGATGAAGTCATCCAGATCCAGCGTCGGCAAGGTGAAGTCGGCCCACTCGTTCTCCATCGCCTCGGAGAGGTTGATGGTGGTGCCGTAGCGGATGTGGGTACCGATGGCATCCGAGTCGTTGATGAAACCGTCGTAGATGTTGCGTCCGGTCTGCATCTGGGTCTGCATGTTGTCGACCAGATCGCCCTCGCCGATGATGTTGTGCGTGACGCGAATGCCGGTGAGCTCCTCGAAAGCCGGTGCCAACACGTCGCGCTCCCACACGTGGGTGGTCAAACCCTCGGCCACGGTGTTGATCTGCATGCCGCGAAACGGCTCGGCGGCCTGGGCAAACCACAGCAGCTCCTCGATCTGCTCCTCCCTCGAGAGCGTGGAGTTCTGGAAGTGCGTATCGACCAATCGCTCGGCGATAGCACGAGCATCGTCTGACTGGGCGTGCAGGGCGGCCGAAGCAAGCAGCAGGCTGCCCGCGATGGCCGTCAGTTGGATCCTTTTATTCTTCATGTTGACCTCGTTCTGCGTGTTGTGAGTCATCCGTGACACCTTTATCGTCCGTACGGCCTTGGTTCAGCCCCAGCGCATCAGTACCAGCAACCAGAGGACGGAAGCCCCCAGGGCAAACCAAATCGAGATATCGGTGAAGCCGACCACTGCCAGGTGGATATAGGCAGCGGAGAGCAGCCCGATGAAGAGCCGGTCGCCGCGGGTGGTGGCGATCGGCAGAAAGCCACGCCGTTCCACGCTGGGCGATACCAGTTCCCAGGTCGTCATGCCGAGCAGGATCGCGGCGATGACGGAGAAGAAGACTGCCGTGGGCAATGTCCAGACCATCCATTCCATCGTCGTTCCCTCCCCTTCAGGTCCGGCCCAGGGCAAAGCCCTTGGCGATGTGATTGCGCACGAAGTAGACCACCACGATGCCCGGGATGATGGTCAGCACACCGGCCGCGGCCAGGGTGCCCCAGTCGATGCCCGAGGCCGTCGAGGTACGCGTCATGATCGAGGCAATGGGCTGGGCGTTGGTGGCGGTCAGGGTGCGGGAGAGCAGCAGCTCGACCCACGAGAACATGAACAGGAAGAACAGCGTCACGCCGATTCCCGAACGGATCATGGGCAGGAAGATGGTCACGAAGAAGCGCGGGAAGCTGTAACCGTCGATATAGGCGGTTTCATCGACCTCCTTGGGCACGCTGCTCATGAAACCTTCGAGGATCCAGATCGCCAGCGGGATGTTGAACAGGCAGTGCGCCAGCGCCACGGCGATATGGGTATCGAACAGGCCGACCGAATAGTAGAGCTGGAAGTACGGCAGCAGGAACACCGCCGGCGGCGCCATCAGGTTGGTCAGCAGCCAGAAGAACAGGTGCTTGTCGCCGATGAAGCGGAAGCGGCTGAAGGCATAGGCCGCCGGCAGCGCCACCGAGATGCTGATCAGCATGTTCATCAGCACGTAGGCCAGCGAGTTCACGTAGCCCATGTACCAGTTGGCATCGGTGAAGATGCGTGCATAGTTGGCTACGGTGAAGTTCTGGGGCCAGAACGAGAAGCTGCCGAGAATTTCGCTGTTGGTCTGGAACGACAGGTTGAGCAGCCAGTAGATCGGCAGTATCACGAACACGAGATAGAGGCCGAGCAGTGTGCGGCGGCGCCAGCGGGTGGTGACGTTACGTGCCCGCTTGCGGCGTAGTGCAGCGGCTTCGGCGGCCTGCTGGCGCACGCTTTCGGGGGTGGTCGGTACGGAGCTGGTCATATCAGGCTCCTCCCTGAGTGGTGTTGTCTTTCTGGCTGTTCATGATCGCGGTGTAGAAGACCCAGCAGACCAGCAGAATGATGAGGAAGTAGATCAGCGAGAACGCCGCCGAGGGGCCCAGGTCCTGCTGGCCGATGGCCATGGTGGTCAACGACTGGCTGAGGAAGGTGGTCGAACTGCCCGGCCCGCCGCCGGTGAGCACGAACGGCTCGGCGTAGATCATGAAGGAGTGCATGAAGCGCAGCAGCACGCCGATTACCAGCACGTTGGTGAGCTTGGGCAGTTGGATATAGCGGAACACCGCCCACTTGGAAGCCCGGTCGATGCGCGCCGCCTGATAGTAGGCATCGGGAATCGAGCGCAGGCCGCTGTAGCACAGCAGAGCGATCAGCGGGGTCCAGTGCCACACGTCCATCAGGATGATGGTGGCCCAGGCATCGGCGGGATTGCGGGTGATGTTGTAGGCGTAGCCCAGCTCGCGAATGCCCACCCCCATCAGGCCGATGTCGCCGCGGGTGAAGAGCTGCCAGATGCTGCCCACCACGTTCCACGGAATCAGCAGCGGCAGCGTGATCAGGATCAGCACCGCCGAGGCCTGCCAGCCGCGCTTTGGCATCAGCAGGGCGATGCCGATGCCCAGCGGCACCTCGATGGCCAGGATGGTGAAGGAGAAAGCGAACTGACGCAGCAGCGCCGCCTGCAAGGCAGGGTCGTTGAGCATCACCTCGAACCACTCGGTGCCGGTGAAGAAGCGCGTGTTGGCGTCGAACACGTCCTGCACCGAGTAGTTGACCACCGTCATCAACGGGATGATGGCGGAGAACGCCACCAGCAGTAGCATGGGCAGGATCAGGAACCACGCCCGGTTGTTGTAGACCTTGTTCATTGCCCCACCTCCACGCGGAACTCGTCGATGTACAGGTTCAGCCACGCTTCGGGGAAGCGAACGTAGGCATACCGCGCAGGCAGCGGCCGGTCCTCCCCCAGGCGCGCCCGGAACGGTATGCCGGCGAAGGTGAACGACACGATGCGGTAGGTGCCGAGGTCCTGCACGTTGTCGATCTCGACGGGATAGCTGGCCTCGCCCGGCTCCGTCAGCACCTCCACGAACTCCGGGCGAATGCCGAGCTTGACGTTGCGCGAGCGGGAGCGATGAATGGCATCGCGCAGGGCGGGCGGCAGCGTCAGATCGACGGCGCCGGTGCGTACGCCCGTTTCGGTGCGCGCCACCTCCATCAGGTTCATGCCGGGGCTGCCGATGAAGTAGCCGACGAAGGTGTGTGCCGGGGTCTCGAACAGCTCACGCGGGGTGCCGAACTGCACCACCTGGCCCTCGTACATCACCGCGATCTTGTCGGCGAAGGTCGAGGCCTCGAGCTGGTCGTGGGTCACGTAGATCATGGTGATGTTGAAGCGCTCGTGGATCTCCTTGAGCTTGCGCCGGAGCTTCCACTTGAGCTGGGGGTCGATCACCGTGAGCGGCTCGTCGAAGAGGATCGCCGAGACGTCGTCGCGTACCAGGCCGCGCCCCATGGAGACCTTCTGCTTCTCGTCGGCGGTGAGGTTGCGCGCCTTGCGCTTGAGCAGCGAGGTGAGATCGAGCACGTCGGCCACTTCCGCCACGCGCTCGCGAATCTTGGCCGCCGGCGTGCCCACGTTGCGCAGCGGGAAGGCCAGATTTTCGTACACGGTCATGGTGTCGTAGACCACCGGGAACTGAAACACCTGGGCGATGTTGCGCTCTTCGGGCGGCAGCTCGTTCATGACCCGGTCGTCGAACAGCACCTGCCCATCCGAAGGCGTCAGCAGGCCCGAGATGATGTTGAGCAGGGTCGACTTGCCGCAGCCGGAGGGCCCCAGCAGTGCATAGGCGCCACCCTGGTGCCACACATGCTCCATTTCGCGAATGGCGTAATCCTCGGGACCCGAGGGGTTGGGCGAATAGCTGTGCGCCAGCGACTTGAGAGTTATCTGGGCCATCAGTGCGCTCCTGGCCGAGACGGAATGTGCACGACGTCGCCATTCCGGTCGAAGGCATAGATCTTGTGGGTCGGGAAGTAGACCTTGAGCGGCTGGTCCACGGCGAACTCGTGCACCCCTGCCAGATGCAGCACCAGATGGAACAGCTCGTTGCGCACGTGCAGGAAGGTTTCCGAGCCGCTGATCTCGGCGATGTCGACCTTCACCTCGAGTTCGAGATCGTCCTTGGTCCGGCGCTCGAGCCCGATGTGGGAGGCCCGCACGCCGAACTGGTACTGCCCCGGCGAAAGGCCCGCCAGATCGCGATTGAGAGGGAAGTGCACGTTGCGGTCGAAGGTCACCTCCGTGCCCGAGACGATGGCCGGCACCACGTTGATCGGCGGCTCGGAGAACATCTCGGCGGTGAGCACGTCGCGCGGGCGGTGGTAGACGTCTTCGGTGGGGCCGTACTGCAGCAGGCGCCCCTCGTGCAGTACCGCCGTGTGCCCGCCCAGGGCCAGCGCCTCGTTGGGCTCGGTGGTGGCATAGACGGCAATGCAGTTGCGCGCCTTGAACAGCTCGCGCAGCTCCTCGCGAAACTCCTCGCGCAGCTTGTAATCGAGGTTGACCAGAGGCTCGTCGAACAGGATCAGATCGGCATCCTTGACCAGCGCCCGGCCCATGGCGGTGCGCTGTTGCTGGCCGCCGGAGAGCTCCGCCGGATAGCGCTCCAGCAGATGCTCGATGTGCAGCATGCTGGCCGTCTCGTGAACCCGGCGGCGTATCTCCTCCCGCGGCACCCGCGCCAGCTTGAGCGGCGAGGCGATGTTGTCGTAAACGGTCATGGCCGGGTAGTTGATGAACTGCTGATAGACCATCGAGACGTTGCGCTTGCGCACCGAGGTACGCGTGACGTCCTCGCCGTGCATCAGCACCCTGCCGCGGGTGGGCGGCTCGAGGCCTGCCATGATGCGCATCAGCGTCGTCTTACCGGCCAGGGTTCGCCCCAGCAGCACGTTGAAGGAGCCGGGCGCCAACTCGAGGTTGACGCCCTCGATATGCACGGCTCCATTGACCACGTGATCGATGTTTTCAAGTATCAAGGACATGCTGAACTCTTTGTCGTCGTTATTGAGTCGTAGGTGAGCCCCAGGCGGGCTCTAGCCGGCGAGCGACAATGCGTGCTCCGTCGCACATCCGGCAGAAAGTTCGCGCTCGCTCCTCACCCGCTCCACGGCAACCTGCCAGCCGGCATAGAGCGACTCGCGGATATCCGCCGGCATGCGTGGGAAGAAGGTGCGCTCGCACTGCCAGTTGGCCGCCAGCTCGTCCAGCGAGCGGAACCAGCCGACACCCAGCGCCGCCAGATAGGCCGCTCCCAGGGCCGTGGTTTCGCGCACCGCCGGGCGGTCGACCTCCTGCCCCAGCACGTCGGCCAGGCACTGCATCAGCCAGCCGTTGGCGACCATGCCACCGTCGACCCTCAGCCTGCCCTGGCCGAGGCCGACGTCCTGCTCCATGCAGCGGTGAAGATCGCGTGTCTGGAAGCACACCGAGCGCAGCCCGGCGGCCACCAGCTCGGCAATACCGGTATCGCGGGTGAGACCGAAGATCGCCCCGCGGGCACGCGGGTCCCAGTGCGGCGCCCCCAACCCGGTGAAGGCCGGTACCAGATAGACGCCGCTGCCCGCACGGGTCTGCTCGGCCAAGCGCTCGGTCTCGGCGGCGTCATCGAACAGCTTGAGCCCGTCGCGCAGCCACTGCACCGTGGCCCCGGCCACGAAGATGCTGCCCTCCAGGGCGTAGGTGGGAACGCCGTCGATCCGATACGCCAGAGTGGTCAGCAGGCGGTTGTTCGAGACCACCGCCTGCTCGCCGGTGTTGAGCATGATGAAGCAGCCGGTACCGTAGGTGCTCTTGACCATGCCGGGTTCGAAGCACGCCTGGCCGACCAGCGCGGCGTGCTGGTCGCCGGCCACGCCGGTGATGGGAATGGGGTGACCGAACAGGCCGGGCTCGGTGCTGCCGTAATCGCTGCTGGAATCGCGCACCTCGGGCAGCACCTCGGCAGGAATGTCGAACAGCGTCAGCAACTCCGCATCCCACTGCTGGGTGTGAATATCGAACAGCAGCGTGCGCGAGGCGTTGGTGGCATCGGTCGCGTGGTGCCGACCGCCGGTCAAGCGCCACACGAGATAGCTGTCGACGGTGCCGAAGGCCAGCTCGCCGCGCTCGGCGCGCTGGCGCGCCCCCGGTACGTTGTCGAGAATCCAGGCCAGCTTGGTAGCGGAAAAATAGGGATCGATCAGCAGCCCGGTGCGCTCGCGCACCCGTTCGGCATGTCCGGCGGCATTGAGCGCATCGCAGTGCGCCACCGTGCGGCGATCCTGCCATACGATCACGGGGTGGATCGGGGCGCCGGTGGCGCGATCCCAGACCACGGTAGACTCACGCTGGTTGGTGATACCGATTGCCGCGATCTCCCGAGGTGCAACACCGGTGCGCTGCAGAACCTCGCGGCAGACGTCGACCACTGTCTGCCAGATCGTTTCGGCGTCGTGCTCCACCCAGCCATCGTCGGGAAAGGATTGGACGAGCTCCTGCTGAGCGATGGCCAGCGGGTTCAGAGAGCGATCGAAAAGCACGGCGCGCGAGCTGGTCGTGCCTTGATCGATGGAAAGCAGGTAAGACATTAGCCTCGCCCCGATTATTCTTGTGGGTCGAAGATGAGGCTCTGGCTGATCGAAACGAAAACTAACCACTCGGTCAAATGTTCGCTTTCAATCAAAAATAGCCCCAAATGTTCGTTTACGATAGCGAGACTAGCTTAACGATCATTAGAGGGCAACAAGCATGTTCGCCAGGACACCTAGACCTTAGTCTATGAAATTCCCCTTGCGATTCCCTTTACGAAAGCGCTGCGAATAGCGCTCATGGAGTGCGACCCCGAGCATGAGGCTTTCGTTTCTAGTCTCACTATTCGCAAACGAAAATGGAAGTATGGTGCGTAGGTGGCCCTGCCATGGGCCGGAAAGCTCATCACCCAAGCCGGCGCTTCAGCCACACCCAGGCGTAGATGCAGCCCGGCACCCATCCCAGCAGGGTCAATGCCAGGCTGTAGACGACTCGCTTGGCGCCCCCCTGGGAGAGGCCCACCGCCAAGGGTGGCAACAGGATGGCAAGCACCTTGAAGGCGAAGCGCAGCGCTGAAGGCATCGGCTCGGCCGGCGATGATGACGCTACCGGCGAGGGCGGAAGCGACGATGACGATGCGCCTCGTTCAGCCTCCGGGCCCGGCCTGGTAGCGCTTGCCGGAACGGTGTCGTTGGCGGGGGTATAGTGCTGCACCGCCTCATCCGCCTCCCGCTCCCCCCGTTCGATTTCCAGGGCCCGACGATGCGCCTCGTGATCGATCTTCTGATCGATGCCTTCCGCCCCCTCTGCCAGCTTGTCGTGGTAGCGCTCCCAATCTTCCCAATCGTGAGGAGTGCCCGCCCGAGGCTGGTGCCCACCGGCCTGGCGGGCACGCTCCCATGCCTTCTCTTCCAGCGTATTGGGACGCTCCTCGTCGCGCCTGCCATCCAGGCCCTTTCGTGCCATGTACTCACGCGCGTCCATCTGCTCCTCC
Source organism: Halomonas sp. MCCC 1A11062 (assembly GCF_021404355.1). Taxonomy (NCBI): domain Bacteria; kingdom Pseudomonadati; phylum Pseudomonadota; class Gammaproteobacteria; order Oceanospirillales; family Halomonadaceae; genus Halomonas; species Halomonas sp. MCCC 1A11062. The sequence goes on along the minus strand of NZ_JABFTW010000019.1, from coordinate 1,007 downwards.
ATCGCCCACTATGGTGGGGTGCGCCAGGGTGTGGTGCGCCAGCCCACCTCTCAAGTTAGGCTGTGCTTGAAAAAGTGCCTAGCCTGCACTCCCCTTCTAAAACGTTGGATTCGCCTCTACCCACCCATGTTCCGGTGCCTGGGATCACCGCCCCAGCAGGCCAGCCACAGCGTTGGCAAGGTGTTGAAGACGCTGTTTAAGCCCGAAGCGATTCAGCTATGCTGAGAGTGTCCGTAAAAGGAAGCGCTGAACAAATCGTCGAGCGAGATGAAGCGGCCAGGTTCGTTCCCGACCAGCGATACGCTCGCGCAGGCGTTTGTGCAGTGTTTCCAAAGCGCTCGAACAAGGAGATGCGCCATGCAAACCAGGGCCCCTACCATCGTTCGCGAGATCATGTCCCGGGATTGCTACCGGGTCACGGCCAACACCTCGATCACGACGCTGGCCAAAGGCCTGGCCCTGCACCGCCTGCCAGGCGTGCCGGTCGTCGATGACAATGACAACCTGATCGGCTTCATTTCCGAGCAGGACGTGCTGGGCAAGCTGCTGCAGAGCGCCTATCTCAACGACGAAGCGCCACTGGTCAAGGAACTGATGCGCAACGAAGTGCTGTCGGTCTCGCCCACCAAGAGCATCACCGACCTGGCGCAGGAGATGCTGGGCCAGAAGCCCAAGGTCTACCCGGTAACCGAGCAGGGTCGCCTGTGCGGCATCGTGACTCGCCGCGACGTGCTGACCGCCATCCTGCGCATGCGCCATAATTGAACCCGCCGGGCCCTTGCCGAGCCAACGGCAGCCGGGCCTGACACGCTTCCTGAGCGAAAGCAGCAGGCCCCACGAACCGGGCCTGCTTTGCCGTGTGCCCACCTGCCAGCCTATCGGCAGTAATCGAGTAGGAGGGGGAGTCGCCTCCCCCGTCCTCTCACACCACCGGGCATACGGTTCCGTACCACGGCGGTTCACGAAGAACGACTAAGCCCTCTTGACCGTATCGAGTACCGAGATCA
>NZ_JABFTW010000018.1:0-93782 GCF_021404355.1 Halomonas sp. MCCC 1A11062 | reverse complement strand
ATCCTATGACCGAGAGGCCTCGCCAGCGCCCTGCGAGGAAGGCGTATTCTACTGAAGCGCCGGAGTTTGTCAACTCTCTTCGAGGCCGTCACCGAGGTGACCCTGACATCGAAGACCGGCCTGAACCGGCGACCGCAAACCCGCTTCCGGACTTGCTTTCGAGTGGGGCGCATTCTACCGAACCCGCCGCGGGCGTCAAGTGCGAATTTTGCGAAGCGATCCGAAAAATCCAAACAACGACAACCACTTACCACTCTTCCCACCGCCTGCAACGTTGCTCGTCACCGGCAGCGGATGCGTACTTTACGGTTTTCCCCCGAGCCCCGCAAGGGCCGGCTGTAAAAATATTTCAGGATGATGGCGAAGCGATGACATGACGCGGGCGAGCGAACTATCCACAGCCGCTCGCGGGCGAGGGGCTGTGGATGGTTCGTGTGGATGGCTCAGGCCGTCTCGACCGCTTCTCTGCGCTCGCGGCTGGCCCGGTCGAGCAAGGACAGGATCGAACGATACGGGATGCCACCATGCAGCGACAGGCCGATCTCGCAGGTGCGCGAGTTGGAGTAACCCGCATCGCACTCCCCTACCTGCTCGGCAAGGCCCTTCAGGGCCGAGGCATTGAGCTCCGGCGTGACAAGCCCCTTGTCCCCGGCAAAACCGCAACAGGTGATCTCGGCTGGTACTACCACTTCACGAGCACAGGCTCGCGCCAAGGTCACCATGCGCTCGCCCAGGCCCATATGAGTGCTCGAACAGGTCACGTGCACAGCTACACGCTCGTCGAGCTGAGTGACGTCGAGGCGTGGCAGCAGATGATCATGGGCAAAAGCCACCGGCTCTTGTACCGTCAAGCGCTCGTCCAGCCGCCCCTGCATATGCAGCACGCAGGGGCTGGTGTCGCTGAGGATCGGGTAGCGGCCATTTTGGCTGGCCATTAGCAGCTCGCGGTTGAGCTCGCGCGCCTTGTGCGTCGCCTCCCCGAACTGGCCCTTGGACTGAAATGCCATGCCACAGCAGAGATGCCCCGGCATCTCCGGCACGATCACCTCGAAGCCGGCCTTCTCCAGCAGCGAGAGGGTGATCTCCATGATCGAACGACTCTCGCCGTCGCCATGGCCGGCGCCGAAGACACGGGTGGCGCAGGAAGGGAAGTAGACCACCTTGTCACGCACGCTATCGGCCGCGGGTTTGCGCTTGAGCACGCGAACCGGGGCCGCCTTGGGCAGGGTGGGTATCCACTGGGGTACCTTGCCGCCGCTGGCTCGGGTGATGGTGCCACTCACCTTGGAGAGACCCTTCTCGCCCAGCACGGCGCGCCCGGCACCAGCAAGGTTCAGCATGCCCCGTGCCAACCGCGTGGTGCCGGAGAAATGGCGCCCCACCCGGCGCGCCATATTGGCATGCGGCGCCAACCGCTCGCGGCGCATCTCGCGAATCAGCTCGCCGGTGTTGATACCCACTGGGCACTGGGTGGCGCACAGGCCGTCGACGGCGCAGGTTTCGTCACCGGCGTAGCGGTAGTCATTGCGCAACCGCTCGAGCCGCTCGGCCTCTTCGCCGTCGAGGTTTTCGCCCAGCGCTTCGAGCCTGGCCATTTCACGGGCGGCGACGATGCGCTGCCGCGGTGTGAGCGTGAGATCCCGCGAGGGGCAGACATGCTCGCAGAAGCCACATTCGATGCACTTGTCGACGATGGGGTCGGCTGCCGGCAATGGCTTGAGATTCTCCAGGTGCAGAGTCGGATTGCGACTCAGGATGACATCGGGGTTGAGCAGGTTTTCCGGGTCGAACAGCGCCTTGATCTGCCACATCAGCGCGTAGGCCTCGGGGCCCCACTCCAGCTCGACGTAGGGCGCCATGTTGCGCCCGGTACCGTGCTCGGCCTTGAGCGAACCGCCGTACTCGACGCCGACCAGCTGTGCCACCTCGTCCATCAGCGCCTGATAGCGCTCCACCTCGCCGGGCTTCTCGAAGCCTTGAGGGAAGACGAAGTGCAGGTTGCCCTCCAGGGCGTGGCCGAACAGGATCGCCTCGGGGTAGCCGTGGCGCTGGAAGGCCTCGGTGAGTGCCAGCACGCCCTCGTCGAGACGCTCGATGGGGAAGGCGACGTCCTCGATGATCACCGTAGTACCGGTGTCGCGCACCGCACCTACGGCGGGAAAGAGCCCCTTGCGGATCTTCCAGTAGAGCTCGTAGAGGCTCTTCTCTTGCGTGAAGGTGACCGGCTCCAGGGTGTGGATGCCCTCGAAGATGGCCTGCACCGCCTCGAGCCGTGCCTGAAGCTCCGCTTCGTCGTTGCCGCGCACGTCGATCAGCAGCGCCGCAGCCCCTTCGGGCAGATGCTTGAGCCCCTCGGGCATGCCCGGCTTGTTCTCCACCGAGCGCAGCGCAGCGCGATCCATCAGCTCCACCGCCGAGACCGGGGCCGGCTTGAGCGCGATGGTGGCGCGGCAGGTAGTGGCCATGTCGGGCAGGAAGACCAGCGCCGCGGCCTTGTGGGGCTCGTCAATGACGGTGTCGTAGGTGATCGTGCTGATGAAGCCGAGCGTGCCCTCGGAACCGATCATCAGGTGCTTGAGGATCTCGATGCCGTCGTCGAAGTCGACCAGGCTGTTGAGCGCGTAGCCAGTTGTGTTCTTGAGCCGGTACTTGTGGCGGATCTTTTCGGCCAGCGCCGCGTTGGCCCGGGTCTCGGCGGAGAGCCGCTCGAGCCCCTCGACGAGTTCGGCATGGCTGCGCCGGAACGCCTCGCGGCTGGCCGGGTCGGCGGTGTCCAGGCGGGTGCCGTCAGCCAGGATCACGCGCATGTCACGCACCGTGCGGTAGCTGTTCTGCGCCGTGCCGCAGCACATGCCCGAGGCATTGTTGGCGGCGATCCCGCCCACCATGCAGCTGTTGATGGAGGCCGGGTCGGGGCCGATCTTGCGCCCGAAGGGAGTCAGCAGTTGGTTGGCCCGGGCGCCGATGACACCGGGCTGCAGGCGGATGGCCCGGCCATTGTCGAGTATCTCGTGGCCGCGCCAGCCCTCGCGCAATTGGATCAGCACCGAGTCGGTGACAGCCTGGCCCGAGAGCGAGGTGCCGGCGGCACGGAAAGTGACCGGAAGCCCACGCCGGCGGCAACCGGCGAGCACCGCCATCAGCTCATCCTCATCGGCGGGACGCACCACCAGCTTGGGAATGAGCCGGTAGAAGCTGGCGTCGGTGCCGTAGGTCAGGGTGCGCAGCGGATCGTCGATCAGCCGCTCAGCGGGCATGATTGCGAGCAGCTCCTGCTTGAGCGCCTGCCAGGCATCGGCAGCAGGCGCCTTCGTCGCGTCGTTCATGGGCGCTCCTCGGCGTGGCGCAGCAGCACCACCAACTCCCGCGGGCCGTGGACGCCATAGGCCAGGGTCTGTTCGATGTCGGCGGTCTTGCTCGGCCCCGAGATCAGCAACGCATTGGTAGGCATGTCGCCGGCCCAACCGTGGGCTTCGACCACGTCGAAGAAGGTATCTTCGATGGTGTCGGCATCGAGCACGGCGATGTGGATCGGCGGCACCAGGCTCAGCAGACGCGGCTCGTCGGGGGTCGGCCACAGCCATAGGCTGCCGGTCTCGGCGATGGCCCCGCGAGTGGAGGTCAGGCCGGCATCGGTGTCGTGGAACTGCTCGTGCCGCCAGGACTCGATATCGCGGTCGGCGTCGATCAGGGTGACTTCGCCTTCGGCCAGGGTGGCGCGCGCCTCGGTGGCGACGGGGTGCTCACGCCCCAGGGCCAGACGGCGTATGCCCTTGGCCGCGAGCACCTCGGCCAATGCAGCGGTCCAGCCGCTACGGGACGTGTGGATCACCTCGCCATGCACCGAGGTGATCCAACGCTCGAAGCGGGCCAACCGCTCCTCTCGGCTCCAGCCGCGTCCGGTGACCACGGCGAAATCGCTCTGCGGCGCCGTCAGAGGGCCGTCGGCACGCTCACGCAGGCGTTTGAGAATGTTGTCGCGGGCACTCATGAACGCTTCTCCCCACTCTCATCGGCCTTGTCTGCCGGATGGCGCTTGGCCTCGTGCTGTTTAACCAAGGCATGCAGTGAAACCTTGGCCGGCTTGGGCGCGGTGCGGTATTCCGTCCACGGGCCCAGCTTGGTGGGCATCAGTGTCTGCAGCTTACCGGCAATGGCCGTACTGCTGCGCCAGGCGCCGGGGTGAGTGGCCAGCCATTGAAAGCCCTTCCACGCCGCCACTTCTTTCTTCGTCCGCTTGACGCCGGCACCGGGCACATTGCCGCGCCCCTCGCCCACCGCCTCACGGCGCAGGCGCACCAACAGGTCAGGAATCGGAATCTTGACCGGACACACCTCACCGCAGGCGCCGCACAGGCTCGACGCGGTGGGCAGGTCCTTGGTCGCCTCCAGGCCCATCATGTGTGGCATCAGAATGCTGCCGATGGGGCCGGGATAGGTGGTGCCGTAGGTATGCCCACCGACCCGGGTGTATACGGGGCAGTGGTTCATGCAGGCGCCGCAGCGGATGCAGCGCAGGGTGTCGAGCAGCTCGTCGTCCTGATAGATGCTGGAGCGACCGCTGTCGACAAGCACCAGATGGACCTCATTCGGTCCATCGTGCTCGCCGGGCTTGCGCGGCGAGCTGATCATGTTGAAGTAGGTGGTGACGTGCTGACCGGTGGCCGAACGGGTCAGCAGCGCATAGAGCGGCGGCACGTCGCGCAGGTGCTCGACCACCTTCTCGATACCGGTCACGGCGATGTGCACCGGCGGCACGGCGGTGGTCATGCGGCCGTTGCCCTCGTTCTCCACCAGGCACAGGGTGCCGGTCTCGGCCACGGCAAAGTTTACGCCCGAGACGCCCACGTCAGCAGCCATGAAGCGCTCGCGCAGCTGAGTCCGCGCGGCGGCGGTCATATAGTCGACGTCACGGGTGCGCTCGGTGCCGGTCTTGGCATGCATGATGTCGGAGATCTCATCGGTATTGAGATGGATCGCCGGCATGATGATGTGCGAAGGCGTCTGCTCGTTGAGCTGCACCAGGTATTCGCCGAGATCGGACTCCAGCGCCTCGATGCCCGCCGCCTCCAGGTGGGCATTGAGGTGCATCTCCTCGGAGACCATCGACTTGCCCTTGATCACCGCCTTGGCCCCGTGGCGCTGGCAGATCTCGCGGATGATGCGACACGCCTCGTCGCCGTTCTCGGCCCAGTGCACCTGAATGCCGTTGGCCTGACAGTTGGCCTCGAGCCGTTCGAGCAGGTCGGGCAGCTTGGCCAATGCACGCAGGCGGATGTTGGCGCCGAGTTCGCGCAGGGTCTCGAGATCCCAGTCGCTGAAGACGTCGCGGCGCTTGGACATCAGGCCATCCATCGCCTTGCGAAAGTTGGCGCGTATCTGAGGATTGCCCAAGGCATCGTGGGCCTGGCGATGGAACTCGCGGGGAGTGAACGTCTGTACTTCGGAAGCGCTCATGAGGTCCTCCGCCACAGGTAGCTGGCGATGTGCTCACCGGAAACCGCCTTGCCCTGGTGCTCGAAGCGCCCGGCAATGTTCATCAGGCAGCCGCAGTCCGAGGTAATGAAGCGCTTCGCCCCGGTCGCCTCGATGGCCTGGGTCTTGTCTTCCACCATGGCCGCGGAGACCTCCGGGTGGCGCACGGCGAAGGTACCGCCAAAACCGCAGCACTCGGTGGCACGAGCCTGCTCCACCAGTTCGACCTGCCCCATGCGGGCGAGCAGCGCGGGCCCGGTTTCCCCCAGCCCCATCTCGCGCCGGGCGCTACACGAGGTATGCATGGCCACTTTTTCCGGCTGCCCGCGATCCTCGAGCCTGAGCTGACACACATGCAGCAGGAACTCGGTGAGCTCATAGATGCGCCCAGCCACCTCGTTGGCCCGAGCCTCGTGCTCGGTGCCGGCGAAGAGCTGCGGATAGTGGGTGCGCATCATGCCGCCACAGGAGCCCGAGGGAATGACGATCGGCCAGGGCTCGGGAAAGAGATCGAGCTGTGCCGTCGCCACCGCACGCGCCTCTTCATGATAACCGGAAGTGTAGGCCGGCTGGCCGCAGCAGGTCTGCGCCTGGGGGTAAACCACCTCGACCCCTTCACGCTCGAGCAGACGGATACCGTCCATTCCTGCTTCGGGGTAAAAGAGGTCGATCAAGCAGGTACCGAAGAAGTAGACCTTCTCCGGCTTGGGTGGGTACAGCTTGACTGGCGTCATGAGGCTCCCTCACTGTCGGCCTGTGGGCAGTGGCGGTCTTGCGGATTGTTGGAATCACGCCAAGAAAAATTGGTAAAACCAATTTACCTGACTGAGGTCGTTGAACCTTAGGGGGCACTACTGACAGTGTCAACGACAAGGCCTTCCTTAATCGCTTTACTGGCATAGACTTTGGTCTACAACGCAACTAAAGAACTGTCGATGTCAGTGGACCTTTTGCGCAAAGTGCAAAAGCGGATTGCAAGACAGCGAGATTAGCGCCAATATTGGTAAGACCAATTAAAGCCGAAAGGCTCCAGGATAGCCTCGCATGACCTACCACAACGTACGCCAACCACGACTGGCAGATGTCATCACCGAACGGCTCGAAGCGATGATACTCGAAGGCAGCCTCAAGCCCGGCCAGCGCCTGCCCCCCGAGCGGGAACTGGCCGAGCGTTTTGGCGTCTCGCGTCCTTCGCTGCGCGAGGCGATTCAGAAGCTGGCCACCCGAGGATTGCTGACCAGCCGTCAGGGCGGCGGTACCTTCGTGACGCGCGAGCTCAACAGCGGTTACAGCGACCCATTGCTGGACATGCTGGCCAGGCATCAGGAGTTTCACCTCGATCTGCTCGAGTTCCGCGACGCCATGGAAGGCATTTCGGCTTACTATGCGGCGCTGCGCTCCACCCCGGCCGACCGCGCCATGCTGATCAAGCGCTTCGAGGAGCTGGAGGCATGCTTTGCCGGCCGCGACCCCGAACTCGAGGCCAAGGCAGATGCCGCCTTCCACCTGGCCATTGCCGAGGCGGCGCATAACGTGCTGCTGCTGCACACCATTCGTGGCATCTTCCACCTGCTGGAAAAGAGCATCGTAGACAATCTGGCCCACCTATTCGAGAAGCCCCAGTCGCGTCCCATGCTGATGAAGCAGCACCGCGCCCTGCTCGACGCCATTCTCGAAGGCCGTGCCGAGGACGCCCGAGCGCGCTCCCACGAACACCTCGTCTTCGTCGAGGAGGAGCTACTGGAAATGGAGCGTGCCGAAACCCGCGCCCAGCGGGCTCTGCGACGCGCCCAGGCACTACCGGAAGTCTAGCTGCAGGTAATGATCGAGTGAAAGGTCCCCATCGACCACCCCGCCTGTCGGTACCGCTACGCCGGCTGCTGCTGTTGCTGCTGCCGCTCGGACTCGTGCTGGTCACCTGGCAGGCCTCCCAGGTAGCGCGCGAACAGGCCCTGCAGACCCTGGTACGGGAAGCCGAGAACGAACTGCGCCTCTCGGCCGCCGGGCTGGAGGGGCATCTGACCCGCCATGACTACCTTCCGCAGCTGCTCTCCTCACGCGAGATGATCAAGCGCTTTCTCAGCGGACACGGCGAGCAGAACCCGATGCCGCTCAACCGGCTGCTCGACCAGTTCCGCGCCATTGCCAACGTCTCCGACGTCTACCTGCTCGATCGTCATGGCACGACGCTGGCCGCCAGCAATTGGCATATGGAGAACACCTTCATAGGCCACAACTACTCCTTTCGCAGCTATTACACCGACGCGATAGAGGGCGGTCGCGGCCGCTTCTTCGGTCTGGGCACCCAGTCACTCGAGCGCGGCTACTACTTCTCCGCTCCCGTCTGGCTGGACGAAACGACCCCGGACGCGCGTCCGGATGGCGTCATGGTCATCAAGGTCCTGCTCGATGAAGTCGAGGAGAGCTGGGCTGAGCAGGATGCCGAACTGCTGGTCACCGATCAGGACAACATCATCTTCATGGCCAGCCGTCCCGAGCTTCGCATGGCGGCGCTGCTGCCCCTCACGGAAACAGAGCGTCAGAACTTGCTGGCTGCCCGACGCTACGCCGACGAACCCCTGTCGCCCTCGGGCATCGATGTCTACGAGCAGCGTCCCGATGGCAGCCGACTGGTGAGATTCGACACCGGCCCGCTGGCGGAAGAGAGCTACCTGGGGCTGTCCCGCCACTTGGAAGCCTATGACTGGGACATGCATATCCTCAAGCCCCTGGGCAGCGTCTATCAGGCGCAGTGGCTTGCCGCCGCACTGGCTGGCGGCCTGTATGGCGTCGTGGTGCTGGCAGGCGGCATAGGCTGGCAGCGCTGGCGCCTGCGCCGTGAGCGCGAACTATTTGCCGAGCGTGAACGCCGCACCCTGGCCCAGGCGCGCGACGAGCTGGAGCGCAACGTCGAGCTGCGCACCCACGATCTGATGGAAACCAACCGTCTGCTTTCCGACGAGATCGAGGAGCGGCGGCGCGCCGAGGAGAATCTTCGCCAGACCCGCGACGAGCTGATCCAGGCAGCCAAGCTCGCCGTGCTGGGCCAACTGGCGGCCGGTATCAATCATGAACTCAACCAGCCGTTGGCCGCCATTCGCGCCTATGCCGAGAATGCCCGCACCTTTCTCGAGCGCCAGCGGCTGGAGGCTGCCGATGCCAACCTGGCCCAGGTCGTCGAGCTGACCGAGCGCATGGCCGAAATCAGCGCCCAACTGCGACAGTTCTCACGCAAGAGCGGCAGCTCGCTGACAGCGGTATCGGTTCAGGCCTGCTTCCGATACGCTCTGCGGCTCTATCAGAATCGGCTGCACGGCGTCGAGGTCGTGCGGGACTGGGGCGATGAGGTTTGGGTCCATGCCGATCTGGTGCGTCTCGAACAGGTACTGGTCAACCTGATCGGCAATGCGCTCCAGGCGATGGCGGAAACGCCCGAGCCCACTCTCATTCTCAGCGTCGAGGTCGAGGCAGAGCGGGTATCCATCGGCGTCAGCGATTCGGGCCCCGGCATTCCCGAAGCGCATCTGGCACGGATCTTCGAGCCCTTCTTCACTACCAAGTCGCCGGGCAGCGGGCTGGGGCTGGGACTTTCCATATCGGCGCGTATCATCAGGGATCTGGGCGGCAACATCGATGCCGGCAACGTACCTGGCGCCGGGGCACGCTTCACCATTACTCTGCCCCGAATGGAGAAACCCGACGACGCTCAGCCATCGCCAATCCAGGAGCAGCAATCCCATGCATGACCCGGCGCCCATACCGGTACTGATCATCGATGACGAACCCCACCTGCGCATCACCGCCGGCCAGACCTTGGAGCTGGCCGGCTACCAGCCACAGTCCTACGCCAGCGCCGAGAGCGCCCTGAAGACGCTCACCCCCGACTTCCCCGGTGTGATCGTCAGCGACATCCGCATGCCGGGCATGGATGGCATGGCACTGCTGCGCGAGGTACGGCTACGCGACCCGGACCTGCCGGTCATCCTGATTACCGGTCACGGCGACATCTCCACCGCCGTGGAAGCCATGCGCGAAGGCGCCTGGGACTTTCTGGAGAAGCCGTTTGCCGGCGAACGACTGGTCGAGATGGTGCGTCGCGGCATCGACAAGCGTCGTCTTAGCCTGGAAAACCGCCAGCTCAAGGCCGAACTGGAAGCCCAACAGGCCGCCCCCGGGCCGCGCCTGGTGGGCAGAACACCGGCGATTCAGCGACTCGCCTCCATGGTACAGCGCATTGCTCAGGTGGAAACCGACGTCCTGCTGTTCGGCGAAACGGGTACCGGCAAGGACCTGGTGGCCCGTGCCATCCACGAACGCAGCCCCCGCGGCGGGCACCCCTTCGTGGCCATCAACTGCGGCGCCGTGCCCGAAAGCATCATCGAATCGGAGCTGTTCGGCCATGAGAAGGGCGCTTTCACCGGCGCCGTGGAACGACGCATCGGCAAGTTCGAGCATGCCAACGGCGGCACGGTCTTTCTCGACGAGATCGAGTCCATGCCGCTGGCCCTGCAGGTCAAGCTGCTGCGCGTGCTGCAGGAGCGCTGTATCGAACGCCTCGGCGCCAACGAACACGTCCCTCTCGACATTCGCGTCATCGCCGCCACCAAGGTCGACCTGAAGCTCGCCGCCGAGGCCGGCGAGTTCCGCGAGGACCTCTACTACCGCCTCAACGTGGTCACCCTGCCGCTCCCGCCCCTGCGTGAACGGCGCGAGGACATTCCCCTGTTGTTCCAGCACTTCGCCGTGGTCGCTTCCAACCGCAGCGGTCTGGAAGCGCCACCGCTGGGCACCAGCGGCGTGTCGACGCTGATGGCCCACGACTGGCCGGGTAACGTGCGCGAGCTGCGCAACCTGGCCGAACGCTATGTGCTGCTCGGCTCGGCCTTCGACTACCGGCTCGACATGCTGCTGGAGGGCGTCGAATCGGACGTTGCCGAGCTGGCCCTGCCGCAGCAGGTGGAGCTGTTCGAGAAGAGCCTGATCAGCCAGTCGCTGGTCAGCCATCGCGGCAGGATCACCGAGGTCTGCGAACACCTCGGACTGCCGCGCAAGACCCTCTACGACAAGCTGCGCAAGTACGGCCTCAAGGCCGAGGACTATCGCCACAAGGTCGCTCCCTGAGCCAGCAGCTCCAGCAGTACTGACCAGGCCGGCAGCCATGGCAGCAACGCCACACCGGCCATCAGCATAGCCAACGAGTTGCCCGGAGACTTGATGTCGAGGGGCTTGAGTGCCGTGCCGAAGGAGCGCTTGATGCGCGCCCCGGTGAGATCGACGCTGTAGATTTCATCCAGCGCCAGATGGGTGACGAAGCCGAGGCAGACGGCAACGCCGTGCACCCATGCCAGCCGGGGCGGCTGGACGAACAGCTGGTGGCTCACCACTGCCGCCGCCAACCCGCACAGAACGGCAGCCAGCAGCGAATGCCAGATGCCCCGGTGCACGGTAAAGCGGCTGAATACGCCACCGGCAACATGGCGCACCGTGAGATAGAGCAAACCGCACACCACCAGCAAGTAGCCCGGGGCCAGATGCGCCTGCAACAGCACCGCTCCCAACACCACGCTGGGCACCGCCAGCAGATTGAAGATCAGGCGAATCGCCTTGGAACTGTCGGCATCGATGTCGGGCAGAATACCCCCGAAGCTCACCAGCCCGAACACGACCCCGCCCTGCCAAAGCTCCCACAGCCCTACCTGCCAACCGCCATGGGCCAATACGGCGCCGCCGGCGGCGGCCACGCCAAGATGGGTGCGAAAATCGGCCATGCCGGGACGAGCCCTCTACTGGATAAAAAGCCAGATTATCGCTTGCCAGCGCAACCGAAGACAATGCCGACCGAGCGCCGGCTTGTCTCAGTGCAGCGTGCTCCACCCCAGAGAGAGGGAGAAACCGGCCAGTACCACAGCGGCACCGCGCTGGATGACAAAGGGCGATAGCCACGTCAGACGACCGCTGGCCACGGCGGTGCCGAACGCGATCCAGAACGCGGCTATCGGTATCAGCAGCAGGCTGAAGAGCAGCGCGGGCAGTACGAACTCGACGGGCCCGCGGAAAGCGCTTTGAGGGAAGATCGCGGCGGCGAACAGCAATGCCTTGGGGTTGAGCAACGTGGCCAGGAACAGCCCCGAGTGGCTCACCACGGCCTTGGCGGCGACCTCCATGTCAGTGGCGCTGCGCCACATGCACAACGCCAGGTAAGCGATATAGAACGCACTGGCAATGCGCAGTGTCACCGTCAGCCACTCCCACCGCTCCCCCAGGTTGCCCAGCACGCTGCCCCACAGGGCGATCGCCAGCAGGTAGCCGGCCAATTCGGCAGGAATCAGGCTCACCGATGCACGCATACCGCGCTGGCTGCCCGAGGCCGCCAGCAGGGTATTGGTGGGCCCGGGAGTGATCAGCAGGCCGATGACCGCTGCCATGAACCCCAAGGTTTCCGTCATGTCGCAGTCGCTCCTGCTTCAGCCAGGTACTGGTCCTTGAGCTTGACGTAGTTGCCGGCGGTATAGGGAAAGAACTGCCGCTCGCTCTCCTTCAGCGGACGCAACGCCTTGGCCGGGTTACCGGCGTAGACATGACCGCTCTCGAGGCGCTTGCCCGGGGTCACCACGGCACCGGCGGCGATGATCACCTCGTCTTCGACCACGGCGCCGTCCATCACGATGGCCCCCATGCCCACCAGGATGCGATTGCCCAGCGTGCAGCCGTGCAGGATCGCCTTGTGACCGATGGTGACGTCGTCGCCGATGGTGAGCGGGAATCCGCCCGGGTTGAAATCGCTGGCGTGGGTGATGTGCAGCACGCTGCCGTCCTGCACGCTGGTACGCGCGCCGATGCGAATACGGTGCATGTCGCCACGAATCACCGCCATGGGCCACACCGAACAGTCGTCGCCCAGCTTCACGTCGCCCAGCACCACGCAGGCCGGATCCACGTAGACCCGCGCGCCCAGAGTGGGGCGCTTGCCCTGCCAGCCGCGCAGGGGATCGTTCACGCTCATGCAAAACCTCCAGCCCGGCCTCTGCGCCGGTCATATCGAATGGTTACAGCAGCCCGGCCGCCAGTACCACGACCGTCAGGGGAATCGAGACCCAGCGTAACACCGTTCGCCACAGTACGAAGCCAGGCTCCGCCACGCCCAGCGCCGCCCATGCCTCACCCCGCGGCATGACCCAGGCGGCAAAGATAGCGATCAGTAGCCCGCCCACCGGCAGGAAGATCTCGGTGGGAATGGTGGTCACCAGGTCGAAGGCGTTCATCCCGAACAGCGGCCGCCATTCGGCCAGGGCGGAGAACGACAGCACCGACAGCAGCCCGACCAGCCACACGGCGATGCCGACCACCGCGGTGGCCTTGCCGCGACCGAACCCCAGCCCCTGCAGCGTGGCCACCATCGGCTCGGCCAGATTGATCGACGAAGTCCAGGTCGCCAGCAGCAAGAGCAAGAAGAACACGCTGAGCCACAGCGCCCCCCAGGGCAGCTCGGCAAAGGCAATAGGCAGGGTGACGAACATCAGGCCGGGCCCCTCGCCGGGGTCCAATCCCTGAGAGAATACCACCGAGAAGATGGCGATACCGGCCAGCAGCGCCACGCTCACGTCCAGCACCGCCACGGCAGCGGCGGCGCGCGGTAGGCTCTGGCGCTCCGGCATGTAGGCGCCATATGCCATCAGCGCGCAGGCCCCCACCGCCAGGGTGAAGAAGGCATGACCCATGGCATGCAGCACCACCAGTGGTGTGATAGCCGAGAAGTCCGGCATGAACAGCCATGCCAGCGCCGGGCCGAAGCCGTCGGTGGTGGCGGCATAGAGCGCCAACAGCACCAGCAGCAGATACAGCAGCGGCATCAGCAGGTTGTTGAGCCGCTCCAGCCCCTTGGCCACGCCGGCCGCCACCACGGTCATGGTCATGAACAGGAACAGCGTGTGATTGAAGGTCATGCGCAGCGGGTCGGCGAGGAAGGCCTCGAAGCCGGCGCCGACCTCGGCCGCACTCAGCCCCACGAAACCGCCGTTCACCGCAGTGACGAAGAACTCGATGGACCAGCCCGACACCACCGAGTAGAACGACAGGATGCAAAAGACGGTAAAGGCACCGAACAACCCCAGCAGCCGCCAGTGAGGGCTGGCTCCGGCCTGCCCGGCCAGATAACCCAGCGCCTGCATCGGCGCGCGCCGGCCGGCCCGGCCGATCATGATCTCGGCCATCATCACGGGTAACCCCAGCAGCAGCACGAAGGCGATGTAGAGCACCAGGAAGGCAGCCCCACCGTTTTCGCCGGTGATGTAGGGAAAACGCCAGATGTTGCCCAGGCCCACGGCTGCGCCGGTCACCGCCAGGATGAAGGCGCGCCGCGTGCTCCAGCGCTCCAGGGTTGCATTCATGCCGTTGCCTCGACTTTCGTGGAGGCGCAAGCCTATCAGGCCGACACTCCGCGACCAATCCCCGGCGGGATTGAAACCCGTGACACCTGGCCGCATCTAATCGCTATTCTGCTCTCATATCCACTACGCTCTCATATCCACTACGCCCGAGGTGCGCATGTCCCACAACCCCCTGCTTGAATCCCACGAGCTGCCCCCCTTCGCCGAGATCAAGCCGGAGCACGTGGTACCGGCCATCGACAAGCTGCTGGCCGACAGTCGCGCCGACATCGAGGCGCTGGTCGAACGCGCCGAGCATGAGACGCCCAGTTGGGACAGCCTGGCCGCACCGCTCGAGGCACTCAACGACCGGCTGTCGCGGGCCTGGTCGCCGGTGTCGCACCTCAACGGCACCATGAACTCGCCGGCCCTGCGCGAGGCCTATCAGGCCTGTCTGGGCAAGCTTTCGGATTACAGCACCTGGCTGGGCCAGCACGAGGGGCTATTCCGTGCCTGGCAGGCCCTCAAGGAGGGGCCCGCCTGGGCCGAACTGGACGAGGCGCAGCGCCGCAGCGTCGACAACACCCTGCGCGACTTCCGCCTTGCCGGTGTCGATCTGCCGCCGGCCCAGCAGCAGCGCTACGGCGAGATCAAGTCACGCCTGTCGGAGCTTTCCAACACCTTCTCCAACCAGTTGCTCGACGCCACTCAGGCCTGGTACAAGGACATCGACGATGCAACCAGGCTGGCCGGTCTGCCCGAGAGCGGCCTGGCGACGCTTGCCGCCAACGCCGAGGCCAAGGGGGCGAAGGGCTACCGCATCACCCTCGACTTTCCCAGCTTCTATCCGGTGCTGACCTTCGCCGACGACCGCGAGCTGCGCCGTGAGGTGTACACCGCCTTCGTTACCCGCGCCTCGGACCAGGGCCCCAACGCCGGCGAGTACGACAACGCCCCGATCATCGAGGAGACGCTGCGCCTGCGCCGTGAACTGGCCGAGCTGCTGAGTTTCGCCAGCTATGCCAACTATTCGCTGGCCACCAAGATGGCCGAATCGCCGCGCCAGGTGCTCGATTTCCTGGAGGATCTGGCCCGCCGAGCGGTGCCCCAGGCACGGGAGGAGTTCGCCGAGCTCGAAGCCTACGCCCGCGATAGCCTGGGCCTGACCGAGCTCGCTCCCTGGGACATCGGTTACGTCAGCGAGAAGCTGCGCGAAGCGCGCCATGCCATCTCCCAGGAGCAGCTGCGCCCCTACTTTCCCGCCCCCCGGGTCGTGGATGGGCTGTTCCAGGTGGTGGAACGGCTCTACGGCGTCACCGTCGAGGAAGACCTGCAAGCCCCCCGCTACCACCCCGAGGTGCACTATTTCCGCATTCTCGAGCAGGGCGAGCCGATTGCCGGCTTCTATCTCGACCTCTACGCCCGCGAGGGCAAGCGCGGCGGCGCCTGGATGGACGAGTGCCGGGTACGCCGCTGCCGGGAAGATGGCGAACTGCAACGGCCCGTCGCCTACCTGACCTGCAACTTCACCCGCCCGGTGGGCGACCGGCCGGCCCTGCTCACCCATGACGAGGTCACCACCCTGTTCCATGAATTCGGCCATGGCCTCCACCACATGCTGACCCGGCAGACGGTGGCCGACGTTTCCGGCATCAACGGCGTGGCGTGGGATGCGGTGGAACTGCCCAGCCAGTTCATGGAGAACTACTGCTGGGAACGTGAAGGGCTCGATCTGATTGCCGGCCATGTCGACAGCGGCGAGGCACTGCCCGCCGAACTACTGGAGCGCCTGCAGGCGGCCAAGAACTTCCAGTCGGCGATGGGTCTGGTGCGCCAGCTCGAATTCTCGCTGTTCGATCTGCGCCTGCATCATGAGCTGACCGCCCCCACGGCGGCAGACGTGCAGGCGCTGCTCGACGAAGTGCGCAACGCCGTGTCGGTTGTGCCCAAGGCCGACTTCAACCGCTTCCAGAACGGCTTCAGCCATATCTTCGCCGGCGGCTATGCGGCGGGATACTACAGCTACAAATGGGCCGAGGTGCTCTCTGCCGACGCCTGGAGCGCCTTCGAGGAGGCCGGCATCTTCGATGCCGAGACCGGCCAGCGCTTCCGCAGCGAAATCCTCGAACAGGGTGGCGCCCGCGACGCCGCGGCGCTGTTCCGTGCCTTCCGCGGTCGCGAGCCCAGCGTCGAGCCACTGCTGCGTCACAGCGGCATTCGCGCCGCCTGACAGCGCAGGCACGGCACGCTATCGTAGCCACACCGCCGCCGGCGCTGCCGGCGGCTCTTTGCTCATGGAGGCAACATGGCCGTTCAGAAACGCTTCATCGCCGGCGCCGTCTGCCCCCGCTGTGCCGAGATGGACAAGATCCGCACCTGGGAGCAGAGCGGCGTGCGCTATCGCGACTGCGTCAACTGCGATTTCTTCGAACAGGCGCCCATCGAAGAAGAGACGGCGGCCGAGCTCGAGACCCGCGTCAATCGTGAACGCGAGGAACAGCGCCGCAATACCATCCAGACGGTGAGAATTCTCGACCCCGGGAGACGTTGAGCGTGGCGGAGGCGACCGACGCCGCCGGGTCGCGGTCGAGCAGTCGGCGACACCTGGAATTGCTCGGTCTGGCAGCCGCCGGCGCGCTGCTGCTGTCGCGCCCCGACTTCGCCACGCTGGCCGCCGGTCTGGGGCTGTTCCTGTGGGGCATGAGCCTTCTGGAAGAGGCCATCAAACGGCTCTCCGGTGGCACTCTCGACCGCTGGCTGTACGCCGCCACGCGCCACCCCGGGCGTGCCATTGGCGTCGGCGCCCTGGCCACCGCCCTGGTCCAGTCCAGTTCGCTCACCACCTTGCTGGCGATGTCCTTCGTCAGCGCCGGCCTGGTCGCCCTGCCCGGCGCCATCGCTCTGCTGTTCGGCGCCAATCTCGGAACGACCACCGGGGCCTGGCTGATCGCCACGTTCGGCCTGCGCTTCGACCTGGCCCACTATGCCATGCCGCTGCTCGCCCTCGGCCTGCTCGGCCGTTACCGCCTCAGCGGCCCACTGGCCGGTATCGCCGGGCTGCTGCTGGGCATCGGCCTGCTGTTCCTCGGTATCGACTTCATGAAGCTCGGCTTCGAGGCCTGGCAGGATGGCCTGCGGCTGGACGGCCTGGCCGGCGACCGGCTGTGGCACTGGCCGCTGTTCGTGGCAATCGGCATCGTCGCCACCGTGGTCATGCAGTCGAGCCATGCGACGCTGCTGCTCACCCTGACGGCCCTGGCCTCGGGGCAACTGCCCTACCTGCCGGCGCTGGCCATCGCCATCGGCGCCAACATCGGTACCACGGTCACCGCCGTGCTGGGCGCGCTTTCCGCCGGCGTCGCGGCACGCCGCCTGGCCGGTGCGCATGTAATCTTCAATCTGGTCACCGCCGCGGTCGCCCTGGTGCTGCTGGTACCGCTGGCCTGGCTGGTGGATGTCATTGCCGAACTGGTGGGACTGGCGGAAACGGCCTGGCCGCTCAAGCTGGCCCTGTTCCACACTCTATTCAACCTGCTCGGCATCGTGCTGATGCTGCCCTGGATCCCGCAGCTGGCCAGCCTGCTCGAGCGCCGTTTTCCCGAGCCCGCCCGACTGCCGCCGTCGCAGGCACGCTACCTCGACAGCACCGCCCTCAATCATGCGGATACCGCCGTTGCCGCCATGGAGCAGGAGTGTCGGCGCCTCGACCGGCGTGCCTATCATCTGCTGTGCAGCGCCATCCTGCTGCCCAGTGCCGAGGTGATCGGCCACCCACCGCAGCGTCAAGCGGTGGCGGCCCACATCGACCCCGACACCTGGCCAGGCATCGATGCCCGCTATCAGGAGCGAATCAAACCGCTGCTCACCGAGATTCTGGAATTCCAGGCACGCCTCGACGTACCGCTGACAGACGCTCAGCAGGCGAGGCTGGACGAGCTGCAGGAACGTTCGCTGCGCATGGTGGAAGCAGTACGCCTCGGCGAGGTGCTGCAGCGTAGCCTTCTGCGCCATGCCGCGCCGGCCAGCCCGCTGCGTGAAGCCCACGACGATCTGCGCCTGGCCATTGCCACCGGCCTCAACCGGCTCGCCGAGGAGAAGGAGGCCGCCACCATCGCCGCGCCCGTCGAAGAAGTGCTCCGTCACTGGCAGCATGAGCTGGCCAAGCGGTTGCGGGAACATCGCCTCGATCCATGGCTCGCCTCGTCGTTGATGAACGACCTGCACCAGGCTGGCCGACTGATCGCAACGCTCACCGAAACGTTCTGCGCCACCCAGCGTGCGGATATCCACACACACATTACGTAACTAGTGCGAAATCCCAGCCAGATCTTATTTTCTCCATCTCGACTTTCGTCGAATGCAAAAAAAGTAATGTCTTGTTTTTACAAGCACTACCCCTGCATGGCGCAGCAATTGCCTATACTCATGTGCGTTACAACGTATTTCATAAGGACCCACTTCAGGTGGGCTCCAATAACGACAAAGGCAAATCGGAGTACTCCAATGCGCTATACCGCCTCCAAACTGATCGCCACCTCCGTGCTCGGTGCGGCTCTGGTCGCCGCCGGCGCCCAGGCCGACGACCGCAGCGACTGGCCCCGTAGCCTGACCGTGGGCACCGCCAGCCAGGGTGGCACCTACTACATCTACGGCTCCGGCTGGGCCAACATGGTCGGCGACGCCCTCGGCGTTTCCTTCGGCGCCGAAGTGACCGGCGGCCCCGTACAGAACGCCACTCTGGTACAAATGGGTGAGCACGACTTCGGCATGGTGACCATGGGTCCGGCCTACGAGGCGTGGACCGGCAACAGCGAACTTGCCCCGGGCGTCGAGCACACCGACATTCGCGCCGTATTCCCGATGTACCAGACCACCCTGCAGATCGTTGCCATGTCCGGCTCGGGCATCAGCTCCGTTGCCGACCTGGACGGCAAGACCGTGGGCGTCGGCCCGGCGGGCGGTACTTCGGACATGTACTATCCGCAGCTGTTCGAGAAGCTCGGCCTCAACGTCAGCACCCGCAACGGCGGTGCTGCCGACCAGGCAGGCCAGTTGCAGGACGGCCTGATCGATGCCTTCGCCTTCGCCGCGGGCGTGCCGATCTCAGCCTTCAACCAGCTCGAAGCCCAAGCCAACGTCAACATCTTCTCCTTCTCCGAGGAAGAGATGGAGCAGTTCCTGGGCGACTTCCCTGAGCTGAGCCCGGCCAGCATCCCGGCTTCCGTCTACAACAGCCTGGACGAAGACCTGCCGGCCGTTTCGATCTGGAACTTCGCCATCACCCATAAGGACATGCCGGAATCTCTGGTCTATGAAGTGACCAAGACCGTGATGGAAAACAACGACCGCATGGTCCAGATCCATGGTGCCGCCAGCGAGACGGTGGCCGAGAACTTCGAGTTCAACACCTTCCTGCCCTGGCATCCGGGTGCCGTACGCTGGTTCGAAGAGAACGGCTACGAGATCCCGGAGGATCTGCGCGGTTGATCTATACGCGCATCGACGCCGGCCTTCGGGCCGGCGTCAACGCCTTAACCCTCTAAGGCAACTGTAACCCCTCAAGGCATCCCGGCATGACCCACGAAACCCAACCCGAACAAGCCGCCTCGAAGATCGGCACCGAAGGTGTCTCCGACATCCCGATCGCCCATAACGAGCGCGTGCTTTCCGGCCTGCTCGGCCAGACGGTATTTGCCGCCTGTGTCCTCTTTACGGCCATGCATCTCTATGCACTCAACGTCTCACCCATCGAGACCTGGGCGTTTCGCATCATTCACGTGGCCGGTGGCCTGGCCGTAGGCTTCGCCATCACCGCCGCCTATACTCTGGACCGCAGCCCGGGCGAAAGGCACATAGCCAAGGTCGAGTGGTTAGCCATGATTCCGGCCATAGCCGCCATCGTCTATGCCGCCTTCGCCATCGGTTATGCCTGGTTCATCCGGGAAACCCAGGGCACGCCCCCTGCCGGCTGGGTGCTGGTGCACATGAGCTGGGCACTGACGATCGCCACCGGCATCGCCATGATCAGCAGCTGGATCTGGCGCAGCTCGAGCCGCTCCGTCCATTGGGCCGACGCCGTCCTGATCGTCGCTTCGATCATCGTCGCCGCCTACCTGCTGTTCGTGCTGCAGCGCTGGCGCATGGCCGCCGGCACACCGTTTGCCGGACAGACCGAGTTCCTCGTCTCGGCCGTCGGGGTGGCCCTGATCATGGAACTCACCCGCCGCGTAGCGGGGCTGGCGCTGATCCTCATCACCGCCGTGTTCCTGGTCTATGCCTTTGCCGGCCCTTACTTGCCCGGCCTGCTGGAACACCGCGGCTACTCGCCGCAGCGCTTCTTCACCTATCTGTATACCGACAACGGTATCCTCGGCGCGACCACCGCGGTCTCGTCCACCTACATCATTCTGTTCATTACCTTCGCCGCCTTCCTGCAGGCCTCACGCGTGGGTGACTATTTCGTCAACTTCGCCTTTGCCGCCGCCGGTCGCGCGCGTGGCGGCCCGGCCAAGGTGGCGGTATTCGCTTCCGGCCTGATGGGCATGATCAACGGTACTTCTGCCGGCAACGTGGTGGCGACCGGCTCGCTGACCATTCCGTTGATGAAGAAGGTGGGCTACCACCCGCGCAGCGCTGGCGGCATCGAAGCCGCGGCTTCCACCGGTGGCCAGATCGTACCGCCGATCATGGGCGCGGGCGCCTTCATCATGGCCGAGATCACCGGTATCCCCTATACCGAAATCGCCATTGCCGCACTGATTCCGGCCGCCCTGTACTTCCTCTCCATCTACCTGATGGTGGACCTGGAAGCTCGCCGCGGCGGCATGCAGGGTCTGCCCAAGGACCAACTGCCGGTATTCCGCAAGATGGTCAAACAGGTCTACCTGTTCCTGCCCATCATCATCCTGATCGGCACCCTGTTCATGGGCTACTCGGTGATTCGTGCCGGTACCCTGGCCATGGTCAGCGCCGCCGTGGTGTCCTGGTTCACGCCCCACTGGATGGGCCCCAAGGCGCTGCTCAACGCCCTCTCGCTGGGCGCGCGCATGGCCATTCCGCTGATCGCGGTGTGTGCCTGTGCCGGCATCATCGTCGGCGTCATCGCCCTGACCGGCGTCGGTGCCCGCTTCGCCTCCATGCTGCTGGGCATCGCCGATGCCAGCCATCTGCTGGCGCTGTTCTTCGCCATGTGCATCTCGATCCTGCTCGGCATGGGCATGCCCACCACGGCGGCCTACGCGGTGGCCGCCTCGGTGGTAGCGCCGGGGCTGCAGCAGATCGGCATTCCGCCGCTGGTGGCGCACTTCTTCGTGTTCTACTACGCGGTGCTCTCGGCCATCACCCCGCCGGTGGCACTGGCCGGCTATGCCGCCGCCGCCATCTCGGGAACCGATCCGCTGAAGACGGCAGTGACTTCCTTCAAGTTCGGTCTGGCCGCATTCATCGTGCCTTTCATGTTCTTCTACAGCCCGGCGCTGCTGATGGACGGCACCTGGATGCAGATCCTGCGCGTGACCCTCACCGCGGCTGTGGGGATCTACCTGCTGGCCGCCTCGGTGCAGGGCTGGTTCCTCAACGGTGGCGTCAACCTCGTGCAGCGCGTGATGCTGCTGGCCGCCGCGCTGTCGATGATCGCCGGTGGCTGGATGACCGACCTGCTCGGCGTCGGCATCGGCGGGCTGGTGTTCATGTGGCAGGCTGCCGCACTGAAGGCCAAGCCCAAGGCCCTGACCTGATCCGAGATCGGGCGCAAGCCAAGGTGGCCTCGGCCACCTTGGCTTCACCGCCCACCTCACCGACAGGAGACACACCATGAGCACTGGACGGTTCCCCACGCTGTATCCGCTAGTCGCTTCCTGCGCCCTGCTGTTCGGGAGCGCCCCCACCCTGGCCGATGAACGGGCCGATTGGCCGACGGAAGTCCTGTTGGGCACTGCCTCCCTCGGTGGCACCTATCAGGTTTATGGCGACGGTCTGGTGACCCGCCTCATCGACGAACTCGGCATTGACGCCGTCTCCCAGGCGACCGGCGGGCCCTATCACAACATGACGCTGGTCCATACCGGCGAGGCGGAGCTGGGCCTAGTCACCTTGGGCCCGGCCCGCGAACTCTGGGACGGCGAGGCCGAATTCGCCCCCGGCGAGGAGATGCGCGACGTGCGCGCGCTCTTCCCCATGTACCAGACCCCCTTCCATGTGGTGACGCTGGCCGGCTCGGGCATCGAGAGCATCGCCGATCTGAGCGGCAAGCGAGTCGGGGTCGGCCCCATGGGCGGTACCTGCGCCGCCTATTGGCCGCAGTTTCTGGATGCACTGGGCGTCGAGGACGTGCATCTGCAGTATGCCGATGCCAACCATCTGGCCGACTACCTGACCTCTCGGCTGAGTGACGCCTTCGCCTTCTGCGCCGGCCTGCCGATCAGAGCCTTCGAGCGTCTCGAGCGGCGTCGTGACGTGCACATGTTCGGCCTGACGGAGCAAGAGCAGAGCACCCTGCTGGACGCCTTCCCGGTGTCGGCCTTCGAGATTCCCGCCGATACCTATGCCTCGATGGATGCCCCCCACGCTTCGGTGTCGTTCTGGAATTTCGCCATCGGCCACAAGGACCTGCCGGAAAGCTTCGTCTACGAATTGATGAAGCTGGTGCTGGACCACCCCGACGCCATGATGGAGATCCACCCCGCCGCCATCGAAACCCGGGCGGAGCACCTCGACAAGAATGGCGTGATCTGGTTCCACCCCGGGGCGGTACGCTACTACGAGGAGCAAGGCCTCGAAGTGCCGGTCGAAATGCTGCCACCCGAAATGCGCCCGGACGAGGATGCAGACGACGAAGACGCCAGCGACACGGACGACTGACGCCATACCTCCTGACACCCAATCTCACTGACACCCAATCTCACTGACACCCAATGAAGCGGCCCCGCCAGATGGCGGGGCCGAGTCGTTCAAGGGCCGAGTCGTTCAAGGGCCGAGTCGTTCAAGAGCTATGTCATTTAAGGGCTAGGAAGCGCAAGCGATAGCGCTCAGGACTCGACCACGCCACAGGCCATACGACCGCCGCCGCCGCCATCCTCCGGCTCGTCGGAGTAGGTGTCGCCGCCTTCGTGGATCATCAGGCTGCGACCCTGCACGTCATCGACGGTGAGCCGCGGCGCCAGCACCGGCAGGTTCGCCTCGCCGTCTTCGTTGACGATCAGCACCGGCAGGTCGCCCAGATGACCGTCACCATAGGGCCCCTGGTGGCTATCGGTCTCCTCGGGATCGTAGTGGCCTCCCGCCTCGCCGGCGGCCGCCATGTTCCCGTCCTCGTCTTCACCCGGCTCGCAGCTGGGATTCTCGTGGACGTGGAAACCGTACACGCCGGGCGGCATCTCGCGCAGGTCGGGGGTTAGCAACAAGCCGTGGTCGGTATCTTCGAGCGTGATGGTGCCGATGGAATCCTCGACGCCATCGGCACTCACCCAATTGATCTCGACTTCGTGGCCTTCCTGGGCCTGGGCTTGTCCCATTCCCGCAGCTAGCATCAGGGAGGCGAAAGCGACTCCCGAAAGGTTGGCATGGCGCATCTAGCGACCTCCTGTTCCTGATTCCATGGACATGCAGGAAACAGGCTAGTCGCAGATGCGCCCAAGCGCCAAAGCGATGGACTCAGCCCAGGTTGTCGAGGATGCGCAGGCAGGGCTCCGCCTGGTTGAGGGTGTAGAAGTGCAGGCCGGGCGCACCGCCGTCGAGCAGGCGCTGACAAAGCCGCGACACCACCTCGGTGCCGAAGGCCGCGATGGCCTCGCTGTCGTCACCGTAGGCCTCGAGCTGCTTGCGGATCCAGCGTGGAATCTCGGCGCCGCAGGCATCGGAGAAACGGGCCAGCTTGGTGTAATTGGTGATTGGCATGATGCCGGGCACGATCGGCGCCTCGACGCCCAGCGCCTGGGCGCGCTCGACGAAGTGGAAGTAAGCCTCGGCGGTGAAGAAGTATTGGGTGATGGCGAGATTGGCCCCCGCTTTCACCTTGCGCGCGAAGTTCTCCAAGTCGCGCTCGAAGCTCGGCGCCTGCGGGTGGGATTCCGGATAGGCCGCCACGGCGATCTCGAAGTGGTCGCCGGTTTCCTCGCGGATGAACTCCACCAGCTCGTTGGCATAGCGCAGCTCACCGATGCCGCCCATGCCCGAGGGCAGATCGCCACGCAGTGCCACCAGGCTGTCGATGCCCTCTTCGCGGTACTGAGCGAGCAGGTCACGCAACTGGGCCTGCTCGCTACCGATGCAGGAAAGGTGTGGCGCGGTGGTGATGCCGGACTCACGCACGCTTCTCACGGTGTTGAGCGTGCGTCCCTGGGTCGAACCGCCGGCGCCATAGGTGACCGAAAAGAAACGCGGGTTCCGCTCGGCCAGGGCGTCACGCACCCCGATCAGCTTCTCGCGCCCCGCCTCGGTGTTGGGGGGAAAGAACTCGAAACTGATGCCTAGCGGATATGAGCTGCTCATGAAAATCTCTCTGGTTGCCGGGAGCGATGCGAATTCCAGCATTCTGCCGTCCGGCCGGACGCCTGACCAATGAAAAGTTCCACGCTGCCACATGAGCTTTCGTCATATAGAGCCGGACGATTATAACCGTTCGGTCTGAATTGAGGCAGGTGGCAGACGGGCCTCGGCTGCAAAAGCTCAAACTTCGCTAACAAATCTTCGCTCATGTCACGTTGACCCACGCTCGCGAGACAACGACGCTGGGATAAGAGAAAAGGCGACCGGCCCGGTACGGACACCGGGTTACTTACCAATGAGGAGAACCCCATGACACAGGAACTGATCACCGGTACCGCCGTCTTCGACGACGAGGGCAAGCAGGTCGGCAAGGTGGCGGATACCAGTGACGTGGACAAGGTCGGCATCATCACCGAGACGGGCAGCCGCTTCTGGGTACCAAGCGCACTGCTCACCCATCGCGATCAGCGCTGGATGCTGGAGCCTGGCTATACCGAGATATCGCCGGCCGAGGCGAAAACGCAGCAGGCGGAGCGCGAGCTGGACGAGGCCAACGCCGAGACCTTCCCGGCCAGCGATCCGCCCTCCTTCACCATGGGTGACGAGGGCAAGGGCGGCTGAACCTACGCCAGCGATGCAAAGTCAGGGATGCACGGAGCGCCAAGCAGGAGGTTGAACATGGAGAGATCACGCCAGGATCGCAATGGCGGGCAAAGCACGCAGATGAGTGAGAAAGGGCGCGAGTCGTTGCGCGAGGGAGCCCGGCGGCTGACCGCGCGCGACGCTCCCGACGACCACGATCCCAACGACAATCCCAGCGACAGTGCCGGCCACAAGGGTGGGCGCTCACCCGCCCAGGACGACGTCTACCGTCCGGATGCCAACGTCGACGACCAGAAGCACAGCGCCAGGAAGCCCGGCATCGATACGCGGCGCGAGACGACCCCGGTAGGCGGCACCCAGGTCGTGCGCGACAAGACCTCGCACAAGGAGAACATCGACGACCAGGCCGAGCGGGCCAGGTCGAGCCGGCGCAACGGCTGATTTCGCCACCGCTGAGCGGGTCGATCATGCATGGCTGACAGCCGTCTCGCCGACAGGCATCATATCGGCTTTCGGCGATGGAATGGCGAGCGATGATCGACCCCAGTGCCCTGCTGGGCCCCCTCTGGACCCTTCTGGCCTTCGTCGGCCTCGGCTGGCTGGCGGCACGGCGGCTGGCCATCGATCCACGCCCCATCGCCACGCTGCTGATCTACCTGATCGCTCCGGTCACCTTCTTTCGCGGCCTGCTGCTGGGCGGCCCCACGCCCCACTACCTGCTGCTGACCCTGGCGCTGTTCCTGCTGGCAAGCCTGATCGCCGCTGCCATCAACCCGCTGGCCAAGCGCTTCCTGTCACCACAGGAGGGCGCGGTGCTCGCCTTCTCCTCCGGCACCGGCAACACCGGCTATTTCGGCCTGCCCATTGCCATGATCCTGCTGCCGCCGGAAGGCGTGACGCTGTACCTGTTCTGCCTGCTCGGCGTGACACTCTACGAGTTCACGGTGGGCTTCTATCTCAGCGCCCGCGGCCAGTTTTCGGTGCGCCAGAGCCTGATCAAGATCGTACGTCTACCACTGATCTATGCCTTTCTCGCCGCGCTGCTGGTAAGCGGGCTCGGCTTGACGCTGCCGGCCACGCTGATCGACAGCCTGGCGGTGTTTCCCTCCACCTACACCCTGCTCGGCATGATGATCATCGGCATGACCCTGGGCCGAGTCACGATTCGCGAGATCGACCTGCGTTTCATGACCGGCTGCGTGGCGATCCGCTACCTGCTGTGGCCCTGGCTGATGCTGGCGGTGGTGGTGCTGCTGCAGACGCTGATGACGCTGCCCGACGAGCTAGCCCTGGCGCTTCTGCTGATCGGCGTGGTGCCGATGGCGGCCAACGTGGTGGTGGTCGCCATGGAGCTCGGTATCAAGCCGGAAAAGGGCGCCCTGGCGGTGCTGGCCACCACTCTGGCCGCCCCGCTGCTGATTCCGCTCTACCTGCCGCTGTTGATGCGCCTGGCCGGCCTGTAGAACGATTGGCCTTGAAGCCCGGCCCGGTAGAGCTAGCCTGAAGCAAGACATCCTCGGAAGGAGGCCATCATGCATCGTCATGCATATTGGGCGCTCGCCATCGTCATGCTGCTGTTCCTCGCCCCCGCCCAGGCCCACCACGGCTGGGTCGGCGGCGAGACCATCGAGATAGAAGGCACCATCACCCAGGTGCGGCTGGGCAATCCCCACGGCGAAGTGCAACTCGACGTGGATGGCGAAACTTGGACGGTCGAGGTCGGCCAGCCCTGGCGCAACGAACGCGCCGGGTTAGAAGAAGGCGACCTCGCCGAAGGCGTGAAGCTGCGCGTCTCGGGCGAACATGCCCGTGAACGTGTGCTCAAGGCTGAGCAGCTGTGGATCGGCGAGGAGCACTACGTGCTCTATCCCGGGCGAATCTGACTTGGCGACGTGAAAGCCCTGCTGACATCGCTCGCCGATACTGCCCTGGCCGAGTGGGTGCGGCTCTCACGCTGGGGCTATGCGGCGATCAATGCCCTGCACGTGCTGGGCATCGCCCTGCTGATCGGCGCCATCATTGCCCTTGACCTGCGCCTGCTGGGTTGGCGCAAACGCTTGCCGCTGCAAGAGCTGGGCCGGCTGCTGCAGCCGGTGGCCGTCGCTGGGCTGCTGCTGGCAATGGCCACCGGGGCGCTGCTGTTTCTCGCCGACCCCAGCGGCTATGCCGCCATGCCCCTGTTTCGCCTCAAGCTGGCATTGATCGCACTGGCCATCGCCAACGCCCTGCTGCTCAACCTGGGGCCGGGGCTGGCACATGCCACGCCCCGGCGCCTGCTCGTGGCCGGCATTCTGTCTCTGCTGCTGTGGCCAGCCGTGTTGCTGACGGGCCGCATGCTTGCCTTCGTCGATGGCTGACCAATGGAAACGCCGCCCGCAGGCGGCGCTTACTTCACCATTACTTGGCTTTCCGTTACTTCGCTTTTCCGTCGTCGCGCGATACGGCTCAATAGCGATAGGCGTCCGGCTTGTACGGTCCCGCCACCGGCACCCCGGTGTACTTGGCCTGCTGCTCGGTCATCTGCGTGAGCACCCCGCCGAAGCCCTCGACCATGTAGCGGGCCACCTCCTCGTCGAGATGGCGCGGCAGCACGGTGACGGCCAGGCCGCCCTCCTTCTCGGCCGGCGGCAGGTCGGCGAAGCGCTGCTGATAGAGGTGGATCTGCGCCAGCACCTGGTTGGCGAAGGAGCCGTCCATCACCCGCGAGGGGTGCCCGGTGGCGTTGCCCAGATTGACCAGGCGCCCCTCGGAGAGCAGCAGCAGGTAGTCGCTGCTGGCGGGGTCGAAGTGGCCCGGCGTGCTGTCGCGATAGACCTTGTGCACCTGCGGCTTGACCTCCTCCCAGTGCCAGTGGCGGCGCATGAAGGCGGTATCGATCTCGTTGTCGAAGTGGCCGATGTTGCACACCACCGCGCCGGGCTTGAGCGCCTCGAGCATGCCGGCGTCGCAGGCCTCGATGTTGCCGGTGGCGGTGACCACCAGGTCGATGCGCGAGAGCAACTGGCGATCCACGCTCTGCTTGCCGCGATTGATGCCGTCGACATAGGGCGAGACCACTTCATAGCCGTCCATGCACGCCTGCATGGCACAGATCGGGTCGATCTCGGCGATCTTGACGATCATGCCCTCCTGGCGCAGTGAGGCCGCCGAGCCCTTGCCCACATCGCCGTAGCCCACCACCAGCGCCTGCTTGCCTGCCAGCAGGTGGTCGAGGCCGCGCTTGATGGCGTCGTTGAGCGAGTGGCGACAGCCGTACTTGTTGTCGTTCTTCGACTTGGTCACGGCGTCGTTGACGTTGATCGCCGGCACCTTGAGCGTGCGGTCGCGCAGCATCTCCTGCAGACGATGCACCCCGGTGGTGGTCTCCTCGGAGATGCCGTGGATGGCGTCGAGCAGCTCGGGGCGTTTGTCATGCAGCAGCGCAGTGAGGTCGCCGCCGTCGTCGAGCACCATGTTGGGGGTCCAGCCGTCGGGCCCTTCCACGGTCTGCTCGATGCACCACCAGAACTCCTCTTCCGTCTCGCCCTTCCAGGCGAACACCGGGATACCGGCAGCGGCGATGGCGGCGGCAGCGTGATCCTGGGTCGAGAAGATGTTGCACGACGACCAGCGCACCGAAGCCCCCAGGTCGATCAGGGTCTCGATCAGCACCGCAGTCTGGATGGTCATGTGAATGCAGCCGGCGATGCGCGCCCCGGCCAGCGGCTGTTCGTCGCGATACTTGGCGCGGATCTTCATCAGCGCCGGCATCTCGGTTTCGGCGATGCGGATCTCGCGCCGTCCCCAGTCGGCCAGGCTGATATCGGCGACCTTGAAGTCCTGCGCGGTCGCGGCGGAAACGGCTGGCTGGTTCATGCGTCACCTCTCTCGAGCGGAAAACGGTGCCCCTCACTATAGGCAGGGAACGCCGGCAGCGACAATCAACGCTCGCCTTCCCCTCGCTCATCGATACACTCGAACGGCACCGGAGGCGCCGCACGAAGCGGGGTGGCGGTCCGCTGGAGCCCAACCCAGCAAGAGCCCGTCACGGTGCCACCCCCAGAGGGGATCAGAACTGCAGGCCCAGCGCAAAGCCGCCGAGCAGATAGCAGAACAGCGTGATCAACACGATCCCGACGATGTTGAGGACGACCCCGCCCCGGGCCATCTGACCGATGCTGACCGCGCCGGTGCCGAACACGATGGCATTGGGTGGCGTGCCGACCGGCAGCATGAAGGCGCAGGTCGCGGCGAAGGCCGCCGGGATCAGCAGCGTCATCGAGTCGGTGCCGATGCCCACCGCCACACCGCCGAGCACGGGGATGAAGGTCGCGGCCGTGGCCGTGTTGCTGGTCACTTCCGTGAGGAACAGCACGATGGTGGCCACGGCAGCCACCAGCAGCAGGATCGGCAGCACCCCAAGTCCGGTGATCTGCTGACCGAACCAGCTGTCCAGGCCGGTGCCTGCCACGGCGCCGGCGAGGCTCAGGCCACCGCCGAACAGCAGCAGCACCCCCCAGGGCAGCCCATCCTCGGCATCCTTCCAGTTCAGCACCATCTCGTTGCGACCTCGCGCCGGCAGCACGAACAGCGCAATCCCGGCGGCAACGGCGATGGCGGTATCGTCGAGATTACCCAGCGGCCCCAGCCACTGCCCCACCCCCGGGATGTTGCCGAGAACACCGGGCACCACCCACAGGAACGCCGCCGAGCCGAACACCAGCAGTACCATCTTCTCGCCCTGGGTGAGCGAGCCGAGCTTGCGGACCTCCCCTTCGATCATCTCCTGGCCGCCGGGAATCTCCTCGACCTTGAACGGGTAGAGTACTCGGGTCATCAGTACCCAGCCCACCAGGATGAAGGTGAAGGCCAGCGGCACGCCGAGCATCATCCAGTCGAGAAAACCGATATTGCGGCCCAGCTCGTCGGCGGCGTAGCCGGCGACGATGGCGTTGGGCGGGCTGCCGAGCAGGGTGCCGAGGCCACCCATGCTGGCCGACCAGGCGATGGCCAGCAGCAGGCAGAGGCCGAAGCGCTTGATGTTCTCGTCGGCGATGAAGTCGACGTGCCCGGCCCGGTGATGGTCGTGGCCGGCGCTGACCGTCTCGGTGGATTCACCGCTGCGTTCCGCCACCAGGGCCAGCACGGAGAGCCCGATCGGCAGCATCATCAGGGTCGTCGCGGTGTTGGAGACCCACATCGACAGGAATCCCGTGGCCAGCATCATGCCGAGCACGATCCGATGCGGCGAGACCCCGACCCGGGCCAGGGTCAGCAGCGCGATGCGCCGGTGCAGGTTCCACTTCTCCATGGCGATGGCGATCAGGAAGCCACCGAGGAACAAAAACACGATAGAGCTGGCATAGGGCGCCGTGGCCTGGGCCACGGTACGCTCCGTCAGCATCGGGATCAGCACGATCGGCAGCAGGGCGGTGGCCGAGAGCGGGATAGCCTCGGTCATCCACCATACCGCCATCAGGGCGCCGATCGTCGCCACCCAGCGTGCATCCGGCGACAGCCCTTCGGCCTGGCCCATGGCAAGCCAGACGATCAGTGCCACCAGCAACCCGAAGGCACGCAGCCCCCATATCAGTCTGGCGGAACGCCCGCCGGCCTCTTCGCCTCCCGGCGCCTCGCCCTGTGTCTGCTCGTGGGGTTGCTTGTCCATTTGTCGGTCTCTCCATTACTTGCTTTACAGTCCTGGTCAGCGAGCGGCGGCCTGCCGGACCTCCATATGATGGCTCCGACAGCAGCCGCCCGCTGGCGTTCGTCTATCGCTTCTTCTGCGGTGGCAGATCGGTACACACCCCCTCGAACAGTTCGGCGGCCATACCGACCGATTCACCCAGGGTCGGGTGAGGATGGATGGTCTTGCCGATGTCGACCGGGTCGCAGCCCATCTCGATGGCCAGGCACAGCTCGCTGATCAGATCCCCCGCCTGGGTACCGACGATGGCGCCGCCGATGATGCGATGGGTCTCCTCGTCGAAGATCAGCTTGGTGAACCCTTCGTCACGACCGTTGGCGATGGCCCGACCGGAGGCGGCCCAGGGGAAGACCGCCTTGCCGTACTTGATGCCCTCGGCCTTGCACTCGGCCTCGGTCTTGCCGGCCCAGGCGACTTCCGGGTCGGTGTAGGCCACCGAGGGTATCTGCCGGGCATCGAAGAAGCTCTTGTGGCCGGCAGCGGCCTCCGCCGCGACATGCGCCTCGTGCACCGCCTTGTGAGCCAGCATCGGCTGACCGACGATGTCGCCGATGGCGAAGATGTGGCCGACATTGGTGCGCATCTGCTTGTCGGTGGCGATGAAACCACGTTCGTCGACCGCCACGCCAGCGTTCTCGGCACCGATCTTGTGGCCGTTGGGGCTGCGACCGACCGCTTGCAGAATCATGTCGTACAGCTGCGGTTCGGCGGGAGCGCCCTCGCCCTCGAAGCTGACCTTGAGGCCGTTCTTCTGCGCCTTCACCGCGGTGGTTCGGGTCTTGAGCATCACCTTGTCGAAGCGCGGCTGATTGACCTTCTCCCACACCTTGACCAGGTCGCGGTCGGCGCCGGCCATCAGCCCGTCGAGCATCTCGACCACGTCGATGCGCGTGCCCAGGGTGGAGTAGACCGTAGCCATCTCCAGGCCGATGATGCCGCCGCCGATGACCAGCATGCGCTTGGGAATGGTGGTCAGCTTCAGCGCCCCGGTGGAATCGACCACCCGAGGGTCGTCGGGGATGAAAGGCAGTTTCACCGACTGCGAACCGGCGGCGATGATGCACTTATCGAACTTGATCACCTGCTTGGCGCCGGTCGGCTCCTGGCCGTCGCCATCGGTCAGGGCTACTTCCAGGTGATGCGGGTCGAGGAAGGTGCCGACCCCGCGCACGACCTCGACCTTGCGCGCCTTGGCCATGCCGGCCAGCCCCCCGGTGAGCTTGCCGACGACCTTCTCCTTCCAGCCGCGCAGCTTGTCGAGATCGACCTTCGGCTTGCCGAAGGCGACGCCATGATCGGCCATGGCGTTGGCCGCATCGGTGACCGCCGCCACATGCAGCAGCGCCTTGGAGGGGATACAGCCGACGTTCAGACACACCCCGCCGAGGCTGCCATAGCGTTCCACCAGCACGGTCTTCATTCCCAGATCGGCGGCCCGGAAGGCGGCCGAGTAGCCGCCCGGCCCGGCACCGAGCACCAGCATCTCGCACTCGAGATCGGCGCCGCCGGCATAGCTGGCCGCCGTGGGGGCGGGCACGGCCGCCGGCGGCTCCGCTGCCTGTGCGGCCGCAGGTGTGGCTGCGTGGGCCGCCCCTTCCGCCTCCAGCATCAGGATCGGCGTGCCTTGCGAAACCCTGTCGCCCACCGCCACCAGCACCTCGGCGACCCTGCCGGCCTTGGGCGCTGGCACGTCCATGGAGGCCTTGTCGGACTCCAGGGTGATCAGCGAATCCTCGGCGCGGATCGTATCGCCGGGGCGTACCAGCACCTCGATCACCGGGACGTCATCGAAATCGCCGATGTCCGGCACCCGCACCTCTTCCAGCCCGCCGCCGCCATAGCCACCGCCGGCATCGCCGGGCGCCGGTGAACCGACCCCTTGCTCATGCACTACCGGCTGCGGTTCGCGGTCCATCACCCGGGAGCCCGTCTCGGCCGGCTCCAGCATCAGGATGAGCGAGCCCTCGGAGACCGTGTCGCCCTCCTTGACCTTGAGCGCTGCGACCGTACCCGACACCGGGGAGGGCACGTCCATGGAGGCCTTGTCGGTCTCCAGGGTGATCAGCGGGGTTTCGATGTCGATGGCATCGCCCGGCTTGACCAGCACCTCGATGATCTCGACGTCCTTGAAATCGCCGATATCGGGCACCTTGACTTCGATTGCATTGGCCATGTCGTCGACTCCTCACATGATGATGCGCCGCATGTCGGCGAGCAGGTTGGCGAAATGGACGTTGAAGCGGGCCGCGGCGGCGCCGTCGATCACTCGGTGATCCCAGGAGAGCGACAGCGGCAGCATGTAGCGCCACTCCGAGTGCTTGCCGTCCGGCGAGACCTGCTTCCAGAAGGAGCGACACACGCCCATGATGGCCACCTCGGGGGCGTTGATGATGGGCGTGAAATAGAGCCCACCGATGCCGCCGAGGGAGGAGATGGTGAAACAACCGCCCTGCATCTGATCGGGCTTGAGCTTGCCGTCGCGGGCCAGCTTGGCCAGCGCCCCCATTTCCTGGGCGATCTCCACCACGCCCTTCTTGTCCGCGTCGCGGATCACCGGCACCACCAGGCCGTTGGGCGTGTCGGCGGCGAAGCCGATGTGGTAGTAGCGCTTGAGGATCAGCTGGTCGCCGTCCAGCGAGGCATTGAACTCGGGGAACTGCTTCAAGGTGGCGACCGCGGCCTTGATCATGAACGCCAGCATGCTGACCTTGGCGCCCGACTTCTCGTTGTCCTTGTTGAACTGCACCCGGAAGGCTTCAAGTTCGGTGATATCGGCCTCGTCGTGGTTGGTGACATGGGGAATCTGCACCCAGTTGCGGTGCAGGTTGGCGCCGGAGATCTTCTTGATACGCGACAGCGGCTGGGTCTCCACCGGGCCGAACTTGCTGAAGTCCACCTGGGGCCAGGGCAGCAGATCCAGCCCCCCGCCGCCGGCTGGAGCGCCGGTTGAAGTGCTAGCCGCCGCCGAGGCACCGCCCCCAGAGAAGTTGTGGACAGCGAAGTTGCGGATGTCCTCCTGAGTCACCCTCCCCTTGAGGCCGGTCGCCGGCACGCGGGTCAGGTCCACCTCCAGCTCGCGTGCCAGGCGGCGCGCAGAGGGGCTGGCGTGGACCCTGCTGAAATCCGCGATCGGACCGCTCGGCGCTGCGGTAGCGGTCGCCGTAGATGAAGCAGCCGGAGCAGCGGCCGCTGCCGCTGGCTGCCCTTCGCTGCCGCCGGGCGCCGCTGGCTTTTCATCCGCCCCGCTCGGTGCCGCCGCCCCCGCTTCGCTCTCCAGCAGCAGCACCAGGCTGCCCTCGGAGACCGTGTCGCCGAGCTTGACCTTGAGCTCCTTGACCGTGCCCGCCGCTGGCGCCGGCACGTCCATCGACGCCTTGTCCGATTCCACGGTGATCAGCGGGTCCTCGACCTGGATCGTGTCGCCGGCCTGGACGTGGATTTCGATGATCGGGACATCGGTGTAATCGCCGATGTCCGGTACCTTGATCTCTTGAATGGCCACTGTTGTTCTCCTTCGGCTCAGGCGTACAGGGGGTTGGGCTTTTCGGGGTCGATGCCGTACTTGGCGATGGCATCGCGCACCTTGGCGCTCTTGAGCTTGCCCTCGTCGACCAGGGCCTGCAGCGCGGTCAGGACGACGTAGTGCCGATCCACCTCGAAATGGCGGCGCAGCGCCTCGCGGCTGTCGGAACGACCGAAGCCGTCGGTACCCAGCACCTCGTAGCGCCGCGGCACGAAAGGCCGGATCTGTTCGGCGAACATGCGGATGTAGTCGGTCGAGGCGATCACCGGCCCTTCGGTGCCTTCCAGGCACTGCTCGACATAGCTCTTGCGCGGTGTCTCGCCGGGGTGCAGCCGGTTCCAGCGCTTGACCGCATGGCCGTCGCGGGCCAGCTCGTTGAAGCTCGGGCAGCTCCAGACGTCGGCCGCTACGCCCCAGTCGTCGCGCAGCAGCTCCACCGCGGCAATCACCTCGTTGAGGATGCTGCCGCAGCCCAGCAGCTGCACCCGCGGCGCCTTGGCCTTGCCCTCGGCCTGGCTGAACCGGTACATGCCCTTGATGATGCCCTCTTCGGCGCCTTCGGGCAGAGCCGGATGGTGGTAGTTCTCGTTCATAGTGGTGATGTAGTAGAAGACGTCCTGCTGCTCTTCGTACATGCGCTTGAGGCCATCGCGCACGATCACCGCCACTTCGTAGTGGAAGGTCGGGTCATAGGCCATGCAATTGGGGATGAACTGGGCGAACAGCTGGCTGTGGCCGTCCTGGTGCTGCAGCCCTTCGCCGTTCAAGGTGGTGCGCCCCGAGGTGCCGCCGATCAGGAACCCCCGCGCCAGCATGTCGCCGGCCGCCCAGGCCAGGTCGCCGACGCGCTGGAAGCCGAACATGGAGTAGTAGATGTAGAACGGGATCATGGTGACCCCGTGGTTGCTGTACGAGGTGGCGGCGGCGATCCACGACGACATGGCCCCGTCCTCGTTGATGCCCTCCTGCAGGATCTGCCCCTTCTGGTCCTCGCGGTAAGGCATGATCTCCTCGGCGTCCATGGGCACGTATTTCTGCCCTTCCGGCGCGTAGATGCCGATCTGCCGGAACATGCCCTCCATGCCGAAGGTACGCGACTCGTCGGCAACGATCGGGGTCAGCCGCGGCCCCAGGGTCTTGTCCCGGGCCAGGGAGACCATGATGCGTACCATGGCCATGGTGGTGGACATGGTGCGCTCGCCGGTGTCCGCCAGCACCTGCTTGAACATCTCCAGAGGCGGCGCCTCGAGCCGGTCGCCGTTGCGCTGACGCTGGGGCAGGTAGCCTCCCAGGGCCTGGCGCTGAGCGTGCAGGAACTGCATCTCGGCGCTCTCCTCCGGCGGCTTGATGAAGGCCGCTGCGGTGACCTGTTCATCGCTGAAGGGCAGATCGAAGCGTTTCTGGAAGTAGCGCAGGTTGTCCTCACCCAGTTTCTTCTTCTGGTGGGTGATGTTCTGACCCTCGCCGCCCTCGCCCATGCCGTAGCCCTTGACGGTCTTCATCAGCAGCACCGAGGGCTTGTCCTTGGTGTTGACCGCGGCGTGATAGGCGGCGTAGACCTTCTGCGGGTCGTGGCCGCCGCGGATCAGCTTGTAGTAGATGTCGTCGTCCGACAGGTGAGCGACCATCTCCTTGAGCTCCGGGTACTTGCCGAAGAAGTGCTCGCGGATGTAGCCGCCGCCCTTGACCTTGAAGTTCTGGTACTCGCCGTCGACGCACTCCTCCATGCGCTTGCGCAGCAGGCCCTGGGTGTCCTTGGCCAGCAGCTCGTCCCAGCCCGAGCCCCACAGGCACTTGATGACGTTCCAGCCCGCCCCGCGGAAGTTGCCCTCCAGCTCCTGGACGATCTTGCCGTTGCCCCGCACTGGACCGTCCAGGCGCTGCAGGTTGCAGTTGATCACGAAGATCAGATTGTCCAGCTTCTCGCGGCTGGCCAGGGCGATGGCCCCCTGGGACTGGGGCTCGTCCATCTCGCCGTCGCCGAGGAAGGCCCACACCTTGCGCCCCTCGGTGTCGGCCAGCCCGCGGTTCTGGAGATACTTCATGAAGCGGGCCTGATAGATGGCCATGATCGGCCCCAGTCCCATGGAGACGGTGGAAACCTGCCAGAAGTCCGGCATCAGGTAAGGATGGGGGTAGGAGGAGATTCCCTTGCCGTCCACCTCCAGGCGGAAGTTCTCCAGCTGCTCCTCGGAGAGCCGCCCTTCCAGGAACGCCCGCGCATAGATGCCCGGAGCGCAATGGCCCTGCACGTAGATGATGTCACCGCCGTGGCCGTCGCTGGGGGCCTGCCAGAAATGGTTGAAACCCACCTCGTACATCACTGCCGAAGACTGGTAGCTGGCGATATGCCCGCCGGGTTCGGCGGGTTTCTTGTTGGCGCGTACCACCATGGCCATGGCGTTCCAGCGCAGATAGGCGATCAGCCGCTGCAGCAGGGCCGCGTCGCCGGGCAGCTTGGCCTCCTTGTGGGGCGGGATGGTGTTCACATAGGGCGTGCGGGTGGTGTCCGGCGCCTCGGCCCCGGTGCGGTAGGCCTCCTCCACCGCCTTGTGCAGCAGGTAGGTGGCCCGCTCGGGGCCCACCCGTTCCACCACCACGTCGACGGCTTCCTGCCACTCCCGGGTTTCCTGGGGATCGAAGTCGTTGTAATCATCGAAAGCCATGGGGCGTCTCCCTTGATCGTTGGCTCGGGCTTGTTGTTGTTGGTGTTCGCTGTCAGCGATGGGTCTGCGCCTCGACCACGGCGAAAGCGCTCATGTTGGCGATGCCCCTTGCGGTCACCGTGCGGTTGAGCACATGCACCGGCTTGGCGGCCCCCAGCAGGATGGGCCCCACCGACACGCCGTTGCCCAGCACCTTCAGCGCGGTGAAGGCGATGTTCGCCGCGTCCAGGTTGGGCATGATCAGCAGGTTGGCCTCACCCTCGAGCAGCGAATCGGGCAGGATGCGTCCGCGTACGCCCATGGAGAGCGCCGAGTCGGCCTGCATCTCGCCATCCACCACCAGCTCCGGATCGCGTTCGCGGATCAGCGCCAGCGCTTCACGCATCTTCACCGCGCTGGCGAAGTCGGAGCTGCCGAAGTTGGAGTGGGAGACCAGGGCGGCCCGGGGGGTGATGCCGAAACGTCGCACCTGCTCCGCGGCCAGCAGGGTGATCTCGGCGATCTGGCTGGCGTCGGGGTCGTAGTTGACGAAGGGGTCGGCAATGAACAGCGTGGCCCGCTCGAGGATCAGCAGCTGCAGGGCGGCAGGCGTGCTGACGCCCTCGCGCAGGCCGATGACGTCCAGCACCAGATCCAGGTGCTCGTGGTAGGTGCCCACGGGGCCGGCGATCACGGCATCCACCTCGCCCCGGCGCAGCAGCAGCGAGGCCAGGATGGTGGAGCGGCTGCGCACGCGCTTCTCGGCGGCCTCGGGATGCACGCCACGCCGTCCCATCAGCTGGTGGTACTCGCTGGCCAGGGTGGAGCAGTCGGGATAGTCCCGCGCGTCGATCAGCTCGAAATCGACGCCGGCCCTCACCGGCAGGCCCAGCTCTTCGATGCGCGCCTCGATGACCTTACGGCGGCCGATCAGCACGGGCTTGGCATAGTGCTGGCTGACGCAGACCTCCATGGCACGCAGGACGCGCTCGTCCTCGCCTTCGGCGTAGAGCAGGCGCAGCGGGTTCTGCCGAGCCCGCTCGAACACCGGCTCCATCACGTTGCCGGAGCGGTATACCAGCCGCGACAACGAGCGGGCATAGGCCTTCAGGTCGGCGATGGGTCGGGTGGCTACACCGCTGTCCATGGCGGCCTTGGCCACTGCCGGCGGGATGGTGTCGATCAGACGCGGGTCGAAGGGTTTGGGCAGGATGTAGTCCGGGCCAAAGGTCAACGCCTGGCCGCCATAGGCCACCGCCACCGTTTCCGGCACAGTGGTGGTCGCCATGTCGGCGATGGCCTTGACGGTGGCCAGCTTCATCTCCTCGTTGATCGTGGTGGCGCCGCAGTCCAGCGCTCCGCGGAAGATGAACGGGAAGCACAGCACGTTGTTGACCTGGTTGGGGTAGTCCGAGCGCCCGGTAGCGATCACCGCATCCGGGCGTATCGCCTTGGCCTCTTCCGGCATGATCTCCGGGATGGGATTGGCCATGGCCAGGATCAGCGGGCGGTCGGCCATGGTGGCCACCATCTCCGGCTTGAGCGCGCCCCCGGCCGAGAGACCGAAGAACACGTCGGCCCCCTCGATGGCATCGGCCAGAGTGCGGGCCTCGGTGGCCACCGCGTAACGCGCCTTGTAGGGATCCATGTCGTCGGTGCGCTCGGTGTGGACCACGCCGCTGCGGTCGCAGACCAGGATGTTCTCCGGGCGTACCCCCAGGGAGACCGCCAGGTCCAGACAGGCCAGGGCCGCAGAGCCCGCGCCGTTGCACACCAGGCGGATATCCCCGAGCTCCTTGCCCACCACCCGCAGGCCGTTGAGCAGGGCGGCCCCCGCCACGATGGCGGTACCGTGCTGGTCGTCGTGAAAGACCGGGATCTTCATCCGCTCGCGCAGACGACGCTCGATCTCGAAGCACTCCGGTGCCTTGATGTCCTCCAGGTTGATGCCGCCGAAGGTCGCCTCCAGGCCGGCGATGATCTCGATCAGCTTGTCCGGGTCGCGCTCCTCAATCTCGATATCGAACACGTCCACGTCAGCGAACTTCTTGAACAGTACGGCCTTGCCTTCCATGACCGGCTTGGAGGCCAGAGCGCCGATGGCCCCCAGCCCCAGAACCGCCGTGCCATTGCTGACCACGGCTACTAGGTTGCCGCGGGCGGTGTACTCGGCGGCCTGGAGAGGGTCGCGCTCTATCTCCTCACAGGCCGAGGCCACACCGGGAGAGTAAGCCAGGGACAGATCCCGCTGGCTGGCCATGGGCTTGGTTGCCTGGATCGCCAGCTTGCCGGGGCGGGGGAACCGATGATATTGCAAGGCGCTGTCGCGCAAATCGTCTGCCATGTGCTTCGCCTCTTCTCGCTTTCACACTGCGCGGCGATAGAGGAGTCGATGATCGCGTTGCCGATCGCCTTCTCGAACTGTTGCCAGGCCGGTTCCGCTGGCCACACCACAATTCCCTCTACGCCGCACTCAGCTCGTCATGTCGTGCCCACTTGTCATTGTAGGAGCCGCGCGTCTCATGGGGCGCAGTCTGCATTCAGCAACCAATGCGCCTAAATGAGTGAAAGAAAAGGCTTTCAATCGCTTAGCGAACCGCTATGCGACTTTGGTCGCAGCAACGACGACTCAGGTTTGACTGGATATGTGCACAATCGGCGAATTCGGCATACGAAGTTCCGCACAGCAACGCAAGCGACTGCCTTGCCTACGAATTATCCTCGCGAAAGGAACCGGCAGCGGTAGCAGGCGCACCATGCCTCGTGCGCATTCCCGCACAGGCAGCCTGCGCCCCGGCCCCTTGTGCCCCCGTCCCTCGTGTTCCCCACCATAGCAGCAGGCCCCGCACGGCGAAGCCGGCGGGGCCTGTCATTTCGAGCTTGGGCGAGTGCTTACAAACCGGCGGCCTGACGCAGCGCTGCGGCACGATCAGTGCGCTCCCAGGGGAAGGCGGTGAAGGTCTCGGTGTGCTCCTGGCCCTTGGTGTCCTTCCAGTGGTAGCTGGTCTCGAAGGGCTCGCGACCGAAGTGGCCGTAGGCCGCGGTGAGCTGATACATCGGGTGCAGCAGATCGAGCATGCGGGTGATGGCAAAGGGGCGCAGATCGAAGTGCTCGCGCGTCAGCTCGATGATGCGCGCCTCGTCCACCTTGGCCGTGCCGAAAGTGTTGATCGACACCGAGGTGGGCTCGGCTACGCCGATGGCGTAGGAGACCTGGATCTCACAGCGGTCGGCGAGCCCGGCGGCAACGATGTTCTTGGCCACGTAGCGCCCGGCGTAGGCGGCGCTGCGGTCGACCTTGGAGGGGTCCTTCCCGGAGAAAGCACCGCCGCCGTGGCGCGCCATGCCGCCGTAGGTATCGACGATGATCTTGCGCCCGGTGAGGCCACAGTCGCCTACCGGGCCGCCGATGACGAACTTGCCGGTAGGGTTGATGTGGTACTTGGTCGACTCGGTCAGCCACTCCGCCGGGATCACCTCCTCGATGATCTCGCGCTTGACCATGCGCCGCAGCTCCTCCTGATCGATCTCCGGCGCGTGCTGGGTCGAGAGCACCACCGCCTCGACCGCGCAGGGCATTCCCGCCTCATCGTAGCGGAAGGTGACCTGGCTCTTGGCATCCGGGCGCAGCCAAGGCAGCAGGCCGTGCTTGCGCAGCTCGGCCTGACGTTCCACCAGGCGATGGGCGTAGTGGATCGGCGCCGGCATGTAGGTGTCGGTCTCGTTGGTGGCGTAGCCGAACATCAGGCCCTGATCGCCCGCCCCCTGATCCTCCGGCTTGCTGCGATCCACGCCCTGGGCGATGTCCACGCTCTGCTTGCCGATCAGGTTGAGCACGCCGCAGGTCTCACCGTCGAAACCGACCTCGGAGGAGGTATAGCCGATCTCGATGATCACCTTGCGCACCAGCTCTTCCAGGTCGACCCAGGCCGAGGTGGTAATCTCGCCGGCGACGATGGCCACCCCGGTCTTGACCAGCGTCTCGCAGGCCACTCGGGCATGCTTGTCGCGGGCAATGATGGCGTCCAGCACCGCATCGGAGATCTGATCGGCGATCTTGTCCGGATGTCCCTCGGAGACGGATTCGGAGGTGAACAGGGAATATTCGCTCATGCGTGTCGACCCTTCTATGTATCGGCAAGCTTTAATATCGATAAGCTTTAGTATGGCAAGCGCTAGTATCGGCAAGGCGCGGCGGTGCGTCGAAGCAGGGTGACGACACCTCATGCTGCATGATGCCTGGCTTCCTGCCTGGCGAGCCTGCAGCGCTGTGAGCACCCGAGTTTACATGCTGCCACCCGGGCTGGCACCCGTCATTTGATGACCGGCGGCAAGTCGGCGACAATAGGCGGCCGAATTCGACTGCGCCGTGCCTTCCTGCGGCGCCCAGCCAGAACGCTATCGGCAGGCCCGGCAGGCCGCCGTTGACTTGCCCCATTCTGCCGCAGGCGAGGAGCTTACCCAAATGCCATCCCGTTTCGAACTGGCCAATGCCATTCGCGCCCTGTCCATGGATGCCGTCCAGAAGGCGAAATCCGGCCATCCCGGCGCGCCCATGGGCATGGCCGACATCGCCGAAGTGCTGTGGAACGACTACCTCAAGCACAACCCCGACGACCCGAAATGGCCCGACCGCGACCGCTTCGTGCTCTCCAACGGTCACGGCTCGATGCTGCTCTACTCCCTGCTGCACCTGACCGGCTACGATCTGGAGCTCGAGCAGCTGCGCAACTTCCGCCAGCTGCACTCCAAGACCGCCGGCCACCCCGAGTTCGGCTACGCCCCGGGCGTGGAGACCACCACCGGCCCGCTGGGCCAGGGCCTGGCCAATGCCGTGGGCATGGCCATCGCCGAGAAGACCCTGGCGGCACAGTTCAACCGCCCCGGCCACACCATCGTCGACCACCAGACCTACTGTTTCGCCGGTGACGGCTGCATGATGGAAGGCATCTCCCACGAGGTCTGCTCGCTGGCCGGCACCCTGGGCCTGGGCAAGCTCACGGTGTTCTACGATGACAACGGCATCTCCATCGATGGCGAGGTCGAGGGCTGGTTCACCGACGACACCGCCAAGCGCTTCGAGGCCTACGGCTGGCACGTGGTGCCCAACGTCGACGGTCACAATCCCGAAGAAATCAAGGCCGCCATCGAACTGGCCCGCAGCCACGAGGAGAAGCCGAGCCTGATCATCTGCAAGACGGTGATCGGCTTCGGCGCGCCCAACAAGCAAGGCAAGGAGGAGTGCCACGGCGCTCCGCTGGGCGACGAGGAAGTGGCCGCCGCGCGCAAGCAGCTCGACTGGCCCCACGCGCCGTTCCACATTCCCGAGCCCGTCTACCAGGGCTGGGACGCCCGCGAGCGCGGCAAGTCGCAGCAGGAAGACTGGCAGACCCGCTTCGCCCGCTACCGTGACGAGCACCCCGAGCTGGCCAAGGAGTTCAGCCGTCGCAACCAGTGCAAGCTGCCGACGGAGATCACCAGCGAAGCCTTCATCGAGAAGATGCAGCAGAAGGGCGAGACCATCGCCACGCGCAAGGCCTCGCTGTTGTGCCTCAACGAGCTCGGCCCGCAACTGCCCGAACTGCTCGGCGGCAGCGCCGACCTGGCGCCTTCCAATCTGACCTTCTGGAGCGGCGCCAAGCCGATCTCCCGCGAGAACCCGGGCGGCAACTACCTGCACTACGGTGTACGCGAGTTCGGCATGGGCGCGATCATGAACGGCATCGTGTTGCACGGTGGCTTCATCCCCTACGGCGCTACCTTCCTGATCTTCATGGAGTACATGCGCAACTCGGTGCGCATGGCGGCGCTGATGGGCAAGCGCGCCATCTACGTCTTCACCCACGACTCCATCGGCCTGGGCGAGGATGGCCCCACCCACCAGCCGATCGAGCAGCTGACCAGCCTGCGCAGCACGCCCAATCTGAGCACCTGGCGCCCCTGCGACGCGGTGGAGACTGCCGCCGCCTGGGACGCCGCGATCAAGCGCAACTCCGGTCCCACCGCGCTGGTGCTGTCGCGCCAGAACCTGCCGCACCAGGAGCGCAGCAAGCAGCAGCTGGCCGAGATCCAGCGCGGCGCTTATGTGCTGAAAGAGAGTCAGGGCGCCCCCGAGCTGATCCTGATCGCCACCGGCTCCGAAGTGGCGCTGGCCATGGCGGCCGCCGCCGAGCTGGAGGGCCAGGGCCGCGCTGTGCGTGTGGTCTCCATGCCCTCGGCCTACCGCTTCGACGGCCAGGACGCCGAGTACCGCGAGAAGGTGCTGCCGCGTGCGGTGACCAAGCGCATCGCCATCGAGGCCGGCCACGCCGACTACTGGTACAAGTATGTGGGCCTCGACGGCCGCGTGATCGGCATGACCACCTACGGCGAGTCCGCCCCGGCGGATGATCTGTTCAAGCACTTCGGCTTCACCAAGGAGAACGTGGTGAATCAGGCCAAGGAACTGCTGGGCTGAGGGCTTGCCCTAGCGGTAGCTAGTAGCATGTCGCTAATAGCATGAAGAAAGGGCATGACCGGCGGTCATGCCCTTTTTGCTTTGGCTGTTTGCCTGAGAGTGCTTGCTTGAGGGTACTCAGGCCACCGTCACGCTCTGGTCGAGATAGACGTCCTGAATGGCGTGCAGCAGCTCGCCCCCCTCGCTCATGGGCTTCTGGAACGCCTTGCGTCCGGAGATCAGGCCCATGCCGCCGGCGCGCTTGTTGATCACCGCAGTGCGCACCGCCTCGCCCAGGTCTGAGTGGCCCTTGGAGCCGCCGCCGGAGTTGATCAGCCCGGCACGGCCCATGTAGCAGCAGGCCACCTGATAGCGAGCCAGGTCGATGGGGTGCTCCGAGGTCAGCTCGCTGTAGACCTTGGCGTGAGTGTGGCCGAAGCCGATGTCCTGATAACCGCCGTTGGTC
Organism: Halomonas sp. MCCC 1A11062; assembly: GCF_021404355.1. Classification (NCBI taxonomy): domain Bacteria; kingdom Pseudomonadati; phylum Pseudomonadota; class Gammaproteobacteria; order Oceanospirillales; family Halomonadaceae; genus Halomonas; species Halomonas sp. MCCC 1A11062. The sequence goes on along the minus strand of NZ_JABFTW010000018.1, from coordinate 50,097 downwards.
TCGGGCAGCTTCTGCTTGACGATGTCGGCCTTGAGGGTCGCCGCCAGGTGGTTGGCCTGGCCGGTGAGATCCGCCGCCACGTGGTAGTCCTTGCCCTCGTGCTTGAAGCCAGGGTTGCGCAGGTAGGCCCACAGCACCGTGGCCATGCCCAGCTGGTGAGCACGCTCGAAGGCCTCACTGATCTCCATGATCTGGCGACGGCTCTCGGGGGAGCCGAAATAGATGGTCGCCCCTACCGCCACGCAGCCCATGTCGTGGGCCTGCTCCACTTCGGCGAACAGGGTCTGGTCGTACATCGCCGGGTAGCTCAGCGTCTCGTTGTGGTTGAGCTTGAGCATCATCGGAATACGATGGGCGTAGCGCCGCGCCACCGACGAGAGCACGCCCAGGGTGGAGGCCACACCGTTGCAGCCGCCCTCGATGGCCAGCTCGACGATGTTGGCCGGGTCGAAGTAGCGCGGGTTGGGGGCGAACGAGGCGCCCGCCGAGTGCTCGATGCCCTGGTCCACCGGCAGCAGGCTGAGGTAGCCGGTGCCGGCCAGGCGACCGTGGCCGAACATCGCCTGCAGGCTGCGCATCACCGCCGGGCTGCGGTCGCTGTCGGCGACGACCCGGCTGACGAAATCCGGCCCCGGCAAGTGCAACTGTTCGCGGGGAAAGCCACGGCAACGGTGATCCAGCAGGTATTCGGCGTCGTCACCCAGCAGTTGGGTAATGTCGGTCATGTCTTCCTCTCCATGGTGTCGTGAATCGCTATTCCCAGCGTAGTGAAAACCGTACCGAGCGTTGCCCCTGCTTGCAAACGGAAGCGCCCTTTCACAAGGAAAGGGCGCTTCGCATCATGCAGCCTGTATCTCTATGCGTCGGCTCCTGTGCCTCTCCTTCCTCGGCAATCGCAGATGGAGCACGCCGTTTTCCAGGCGCGCCTCAATGGCAGCGGTATCGATCTCGTGGCTGAGCGTGAAGCGCCGCTCGTAGCGCTGCGCCTGAGCTTCGGCATAAGTGGCCGACAGGCCCTCGGGCATGTCGATGCGAATCTCGCCTTCGATGCTGAGCAGATTGCCATCGACCTCCACGTTCAGCCCCTCGGGAGTGACCCCTGGCATGTCGGCAACCACGAACAGCGCATCGTTCTCCTCATAGATATCCACGGGTGGCCGCATTGCCCGGCTACGCCGCTCGCGCGCCGGCACACTGGCCTGCGCCTCATGACGAGTGACTTCATTCATGTTCATCACCTCCAATGCACTGACTTGACGCAATCGTGACATCGAAGCGACTCATGCCGCCTGGACATCGATGCGACGCGGCTTGAGCTCCTCTCGCTTGGGCAGATGGATCTCGAACACCCCGTCATGACAGCGCGCCTCGGCACGCTCCACGTCGATGCCGTCGGGCAGGCTGATGGAGCGCACGAATTCGCCGTCGAAGCGCTCACGACGGAAGCAAGGCCGCTTGCGATCGCCCGCTTTCTCTCCCGGCAGGGCATCGCGCCGCCCGCGCAGGGTCAGCACGTTATCCTGCACGCTGATGTCGAGATCCTCCCGGGCCAGGCCGGCGGCGAGCACGTACACGCGAACGGCATCGTCGGTGCGTCCGACGTTGATCATCGGGAAGCTGCCGCGGGGCACCGAGCGGATGTCCGCGGCACCCTCCTGGAAGATCTCATCGAGCCACGGGCGGAACCAGTCGAGGCCCGAGCCGATGCCATTATCGAAACGCTTGAGATCTCCGAACATATCGAACACCTCCTACGCTTGGCAGATCGTTGACAGGTAAGGTCATCCGAGCACGACACATGAGGCCGAAACCTGCTGTGCCGTATCGTTTCAATAGGGTCTCGGCGCGTTTTTTCAAGAGCTGCAACAGGCCTGACCTGCCCAGGTGGGGCCAACGACGGGAGCGCGGACGACAAGGGGAAAAAAAAGCCCAGATGCGCTAGAATCGCCGCTTTCCGTCGGCAAGAGCGAGTTTCCCGCCCCATGGCCCAGCGTATCGCCATCAACGGTTACGGTCGTATCGGTCAGTGTGTGCTGCGCGCACTGCTGGAGCGGCAGTTGAACCGCTCCGGCGCCCAGGCGCTGGAAGTGATAGCGATCAACGAGCTCTCCGACCTGGACACCATCGCCTACCTGACCCGCTACGACACCACCCACGGTCGCTTCCCGGGGCAGGTGACGACCGCCGGGGATCGCATGATCGTCGACGGCTCGTCCATCACGATTCTCACCGAGCCGGAGCCAAGCCGCCTGCCCTGGGCAGAACTCGGCATCGACCTGGTACTGGAGTGCTCCGGCAGCTTCAAGGATCGCGCCACCGCCGAGGCGCATCTTGCCGCCGGGGCCGGACGGCTGCTGTTCTCCCAGCCCGCCGAGAGCGACGTCGACGCCACCATCGTCTGCGGTATCAACGACGGCGAACTGGCCGCCGAGCACCGCATCGTCTCGGCCGCATCGTGCACCACCAACTGCCTGGTGCCGGTGCTCACGGTACTCGACCGGGCGCTGGGCATCGAGCACGGCGTTACCACCACCGTGCACTCGGCGATGAACGACCAGCCGGTGATCGACGCCTACCACCAGACCGACCTGCGCCTGACGCGCTCGGCGATGCACTCCATCGTGCCCGTCGACACCAGCCTGGCCCGCGGCATCAACCGCCTGATGCCGCACCTGGCCGGACGCTTCGAATGTCTGCACATGCGCGTGCCGACGATCAACGTCTCGGCCATGGACCTGTCGCTCTGCGTACGCCGCGACACCACCGCCGCCGAGGTCAACGCCCTGCTGCGCGAGGCCAGCGACGGCCCCCTGGCCGGCCTGCTCGGCTACACCGAGGAGCCCATGGCCTCGATCGACTTCAACCACGACCCCCGCTCGGGTATCGTTGACGCCACTCAAACCCGGGTGGCGGGCAAACGCCTGATCAAGCTGCTGTGCTGGTTCGACAACGAGTGGGGCTTCGCCAACCGCATGCTCGACGTCGCCCAGCGCCTGGCGGTGCTACCCGCGGCGAGCCGCTGACCCGGCTTCGGTTTCCCTCAATCAAGGAAAGGAAGACGCCCGATGAACGTGCTCAAGATGACCGACCTGGCATTGCAAGGTAAGCGAGTACTGATCCGCGAGGACCTGAACGTACCCGTCAAGCACGGCAAGGTGACCAGCGACGCCCGTCTGCGGGCCAGCCTGCCGACCATCAAGGCAGCCGCGGAAGCCGGCGCCAAGGTCATGCTGATGAGCCACCTGGGGCGCCCCACCGAAGGCGAACCGGCCGCGGAGTTCTCGCTGGCGCCGGTGGCCGAGCGCCTCGGCGAACTGCTCGGACGCCCGGTGCGGCTGGTCGAGGACTATCTCGACACCGCCCAGGATCTGGCCGAAGGCGAAGTGGTGTTGCTCGAGAACGTACGCTTCAACGTCGGCGAGAAGAAGGACGACGAGACTCTCGCCCAGCAGTATGCCGCCCTGTGCGACATCTACGTGATGGACGCCTTCGGCACCGCCCACCGCGCCCAGGCCTCCACGCACGGCGTGGCACGCTTCGCCCCGCAGGCCTGCGCCGGACCGCTGCTGGCCGCGGAGCTCGATGCCCTGGAAAAGGCGCTGGCCACGCCCAAGCGCCCCATGGTCGCCATCGTAGGCGGCTCCAAGGTCTCGACCAAGCTCGAGGTGCTCAACGCCCTCTCCGCCAAGTGCGACCAGCTCATCGTCGGCGGCGGCATCGCCAACACCTTCATCGCCGCGGCCGGCCACAACGTGGGCAAGTCGCTGTATGAAGCCGACCTGGTCGCCCAGGCCAAGGCCCTGATGGCCAAAGTCGAGATCCCGCTGCCCACCGATGTGGTGGTGGCCACCGAGTTCTCCGAATCGGCCGAAGCCGTGGTCAAGCCGGTCGATCAGGTAAGCGACGACGAGATGATCCTCGACATCGGCCCCGACACCGCGGGCCGACTGGCCGGCCTGCTCAAGGACGCCGGCACCATCCTGTGGAACGGCCCGGTAGGCGTGTTCGAGATCGACCAGTTCGGCAAGGGCACCGAGGCGCTGTCGCACGCCATCGCCGAGAGCAACGGCTTCTCCATCGCCGGCGGCGGCGACACCCTGGCCGCCATCGACAAGTACGACATTGCGCAGCAGGTCTCCTACATCTCCACCGGCGGTGGCGCTTTCCTCGAGTACGTCGAGGGCAAGGTGCTGCCGGCGGTGAAGGCGCTGGAAGACGCTGCACACTGACCCGACCCGCCGCCGTCCGGCCATGCCGGGCGGCAGCCCTAGTCCCCAGACAGATCGAAACAGAACAGGTGAGATCATGGCACTGATCAGCATGCGTCAGATGCTGGACCACGCCGCCGAGCGCGGCTACGGCATTCCGGCATTCAACGTCAACAACCTCGAGCAGATGCGCGCCATCATGGAAGCGGCCGACACCACCGACTCCCCGGTGATCGTCCAGGCCTCTGCCGGTGCGCGCAAGTACGCTGGCGCGCCCTTCCTTCGCCATCTCATCCTGGCCGCGGTGGAAGAGTTCCCCCACATCCCGGTGGTGATGCACCAGGACCACGGCACCTCGCCGGCGGTGTGTCAGCGCTCGATCCAGCTCGGCTTCTCCTCGGTGATGATGGACGGCTCGCTGGGCGAGGACGGCAAGACCCCGATGGATTACGACTACAACGTCGACGTCACCCGTCGCACCGTCGAGATGGCCCACGCCTGCGGCGTCTCGGTGGAGGGCGAGCTGGGCTGTCTGGGCAGCCTGGAGACCGGCATGGCCGGCGAAGAGGACGGCATCGGCGCCGAGGGCGTGCTCTCCCACGACCAGCTGCTGACCGACCCGGAAGAGGCCGCCGCGTTCGTCAAGGCGACCCAGGTCGATGCCCTGGCCATCGCCATCGGCACCAGTCACGGTGCCTACAAGTTCACCAAGCCGCCCACCGGCGACACCTTGTCGATCCAGCGCATCAAGGAGATCCACGCCCGCATTCCGGATACTCATCTGGTGATGCATGGCTCTTCCTCGGTGCCCCAGGAGTGGCTCGCCGTGATCAACGAGTTCGGCGGCGAGATCCCCGAGACCTACGGCGTGCCGGTCGAGGAGATCGTCGAAGGCATCAAGTACGGCGTGCGCAAGGTCAACATCGACACCGACCTGCGTCTGGCATCCACCGGCGCGGTGCGTCGCTTCCTGGCCAAGCACCCGGGCGAGTTCGACCCGCGCAAGTATCTCAAGGAGACCGTCACGGCCATGCGCGACATCTGCATCGCCCGCTACGAGGCCTTCGGCACCGCCGGCAATGCCAGCCGCATCAAGCCGATCAGCCTCGAAGCGATGTACGAGCGCTACGCCCGCGGCGAGCTGGACCCGAAGGTGAAGTGATCCCGCAGCATTCGACAACGACAGGCGGCCCCGGTGGGCCGCCTTTTTCATTCGCCCTCGCTGACATTCCCTCGCGTGGCCGCTTTGCCTACCGCACAACCCAGGTTATTGCAGCGCAACAATGTTCGGGCGCATAGTCGCGAGAGTTACCCCGCACAAGGAGGCCTGGTATGAAGACGATGACGCCCTATTCGCTGGTTCCGCTCAACCCCGCCGCCATGATGGACGTATGGAAGCTTGGCATCATGGCATTCGAACTCTGGTCGACGTCACTCTCCACCATCACCATGCGCCATGGACTGTGGCAGACCCAGTCTCCCACCAGCGCCCGCATGCTCAGAGAGAATCAGCGCATGGTGACCGAAAAGCTCGAGGCCGGCCTGGAGACCGGTTTCGAGATACAGAAAGCCATGCTGCAGATGGCCTTTGGCCAGAGCAATCCCTGGTGGCACACCGGTCGACGCACCATGGCGCCTTACCACCGCCGCAGCAGTGCCAATTCGCGGCGGCTCGCCAAGCGACGCTGACCTTGCATGGCGGCCCAGGGCCTACCTACAGTTAAGAGGCAGTTGCCAAGGAGAGGTCGACATGAAGTCACGCACGCTGACCGGAGGCATCCTGGCCGCAATGCTCGTCACCACCTCGGCGCTCGCAGCACCGGAGAGCGCCGACACCGACGACCCGTCCCAGGTAGAAGGCATGCATCCGGAGGAATCGGAACAGCAGCTCGATGCAAGACCCAACCCCATCGATCAGGCCAGGGTGGAAGTCGGCGAGCAGGAGCCCTTCGGCCGCTACCTGACTAACCAGAACGGCAAGAGCCTCTACATGTTCGAGCAGGATGAGCAAGGCGGCGAGTACTCCACCTGCTACGAGACCTGTGCTATTGCCTGGCCGCCCTACACCACCGAGGAAGCGCCCGCCGCCGGCGAGCATGTCGATGCCGAGCGCCTGGGTACGATCGAACGTGACGACGGCACGCGGCAGGTCACCTACGACGGCTGGCCACTCTATTTCTTCGCCCGTGACGTCTACCCCAGCGATGCACTCGGCCAGGGCATGGATCACATGGGTGGCCGCTGGTACCTGATCGCTCCCGGCGGCGAGATCATCGAGGACGAAGGACCGGAGCAGGCCGACCCGGTGGAGCCAAGTAGCCCCTGACCCCACAGACAGGCCGGCGAACATGACCGCTCATTACTTCGCCTGCTAAACTCTCCGGTCTTGTCCGAGACCGGAGTCCGCATGCCTGCCGCCGCCAAGTCCTTGCCTACCCCGCGCCAGTGGATCTCCCTCTTCGCCACGGTCGCGGTGACCCTTTTTCTGCTGCTGAGCCCCGAGCTGCCGCTGCTGGTGAGAGCCGGCGCGGTGATCGGGCTGTGCATCGGGCTGTGGGCGACCGGCTGGCTGCCGCAGTGGCTGACGGCGCTGGTGTTCTTCACTCTGTGTACCGTGGCCGGGGTGGCCTCGGCGGACATCGTCTTCGCCGGCTTCGGCTCGGCGGCGACCTGGCTGGTGTTCTCCGGGCTGATCATCGGGGCGGCGATTCAGTACACGGGGCTCGGCAATACGCTTGCCCGGGGCGTCGGCCCCTGGCTGGAGGGTTCCTATCGGCGCGCGCTGATCGGGGTGATTCTGCTGGGTCTGGCGATGGCCTTCTTCATGCCATCCGGCATGGGGCGCATCCTGCTGATGGTGCCGATACTTACCACCCTGGCCGACCATCTGGGCTACGAACCCGGCGACAAGGGCCGCACCGGGCTGATTCTCGGCGGCATGATGGGCACCTTCCTGCCCACCTACGCCATCCTGCCCGCCAACGTGCCCAACAACGTGCTGATGGGTGCCGCCGAGGCGGTACTGGGCACGCCGCCCAACTACAGCGAGTACCTGCTGCTGCACTTCCCGGTGCTGGGACTGCTCAAGACGCTGCTGCTGATCGCGGTGATGCTGTGGCTCTACCCGGCACACGCGCCCAGGCACAGCGACTCGGTTACCGAGAGGCCCCGTCTCTCACGCCCCGAACTCGGCCTGGCAGCGCTGCTCTCGGTGGCAGTGCTGCTGTGGATGAGCGATGCCTGGCACGGTATCTCCCCGGCCTGGATCGGCATGCTGGTGGCACTGGTCTGCTTGTTTCCCGGCAGCCGCCTGATGGGCGCCAACCCCCTGCAGTCGATCAGCTTCGACTCGTTTCTCTACGTCGCCGGCATCGTCAGCCTCGGTGCCTTGGCCTTCCACAGCGGCCTGGGGGAGCGAGTGGCAGGCAGCCTGCTCTCGGTGCTGCCGCTGCGCGAGGCCACCGATGCCGCTGCCTTCGGCATGCTCTCGGGGCTTGCCATGGTACTTGGCACGCTGGTCACGCTACCGGGTATCCCCGCCATCCTGACCCCCATGGCACCGGGGCTCGCCACCATCACCGGCTGGACGCCCGAAGCCGTCTACATGACTCAAGTGGTGGGGTTCTCCACGGTGCTGCTGCCCTATCAGGCGCCGCCCTTGATCGTCGGCATCCTGGCGGCACGCATCTCCCTGCGCGAGACCGCCAGGCTGTGCCTGATCACGGCCCTGCTCAGCGTGCTGTTGCTGTGGCCGCTGAACTATCTCTGGTGGGAGTGGCTCGGCTGGATCTGAGCCGTTTTTGCGGCAGAAACGAGTCGCCCCCGGCCTTGGCCGGGGGCGACAAGAGGGGAACTACCCGCTCAGGCGATTACCAATCCTGGTCATCGTCCTCATCGGTTTCCCACTCTTCCTCTTCATCTTCGGTTTCCCACTCGTCATCAGCGGTTTCCCACTCTTCCTCTTCGTTCTCCTCTTCCCACTCGTCAGCGTCCCACTCTTCCTCCTCGTTCTCGTACTCAATGCCATCGATCACGGGAGCCTGGCCGCTGGTTTCCGGAGCGGTCTCTTCAGGGAAGGTATCCTGGCCCTCTTGCTCTTCTTCATCAAAACCGGCCATGGCCAGCGGGCTGGCACTCAGGCCAAAAGTAATACCGACGATACCGAGCTTCTTGAGGAATTCCTTGGACATCATGTTCGTACCTCCAGCGAAGTTTGAACTGCTTTCCTGAATGATTCGAAACCCCTGTGACAGTGATTCCGATCGGCCCTTTGTATAAAGCGAGATGCAGGCCAACCTGCCAAATATCAATAAAAGCACATTAAAAACATTAACTTATAATTATGCCAAGCACATCAATGGGATCGTGAAGAAACCGAGACAGTGGAGAAATATGGCACATGGGCACAAAATGACCGTGTCAGGGCCACTTAGCCTATGCTCACGAACAGTTCAGAATAACGCCTCATTAACATTGCACCCGGCGATATAATCGGACATAAACAAAACCGCCCCCGGCAGTGCCGGGGGCGGTTCCGAGGAGGTTGAATGTTTCAACCTTCAGATGACGTCGCCATCTTCCTTGACAGCGACTGCCCATCCCTGGGCATCAGGCCTTACCAATCCTGGTCGTCATCATCCTCTTCCCATTCTTCCTCTTCGTTCTCTTCTTCCCATTCATCATCGGCGTCGAAGCCGTCGTCACCGTTGAAGCCAGTGTCGCCTTCGGCACCGGCGCCTACACCGGTATCTGCACCAGTTTCCCCGGCCCCGACACCAGCGCCTGCATCTGTGCCAGCACCGGCCCCAGCTTCGCCTTCACCAGCGCCCATGTCTGTGCCCATGTCAGCACCTGCACCAGCGCCTGCACCGGCATCCTCACCCGGTACGGTCTCCTGCGGCACTGCACCCTGGTCGTCCTCTTCGTCATGGAAATCAGCAAAGGCCAGCGGGCTGGCGCTCAGGCCAACAGTGATACCGACAATGCCGAGTTTCTTGAGAAATTCCTTGGACATCATGTTCGCACCTCCAAAGGAGTTGAACGTGAGTTTTCCTATCGAAGCCGAGGCTTCACGTCATACCAGGGAGCTAGCGTTGCTCGTTTAGCTGTGTCCCACCGGCATGTCCTGCTCACCCTGGAAGCTGCATGCATCGGGCCAAGCTGCGCCAAAAAAAGTTAAAATACCTTTAAATACAAGAAGATAAATCAATTCAAGAAGACCAGAACGACAGCTGAAAAGTGTCCCAGATATGGTGCGTTATGACACATGGGTCTGTTCTAGGCAGGCACACTCCCAGCAGGCAAAGGCCCCGCTAACTGGCGCATTGCAGGCTGCGACGCGATGTTACTCAGGGACTTGAATATGGCGCGCTTTAGCGCAATACTTAGGAAACAGCGTTCGCAAACATGCGGCGGCCTAAATTTCAAGCCCTGCATGCCGATACAAGAGGTATCCAAGCTCGACAGTCACAAGACTGCGAAGGAAGTTCGGTATGATTCGCCCTTTTTGCCTGCTCTTCGATTGTGATGGCACGCTGGTCGACAGCGAACCCCTGCTGGCCGCCGAGATGGCGACCAGCCTGACCCGGCTGGGGCTGCCCTTCCAGGCCAGCGACTACATCGGCGAATTTCGTGGCAGCCGCTTCCGCAATATCGTGGCGGCACTCGAGGAGCGCTACGGCAGCGTCGACCCTTTGCATCTAGCCGAGACCGAAACCGAGATGCGCAGCAATCTCAATCGGCGCCTCGAAACCGAACTCACCGCCATCACCGGGGCTCGCGAAGCTCTCATGGCCTTGATCGACTACCCCTGCGGCGTGGTCTCCAACGGGCCCGAGAACAAGATCCGTACCTCCTTGAATGCCATCGGCTTCGGCGACTTTTTCGGCGCGCATCTCTTCAGCGCGTATAGCGCCAACTGCTGGAAACCCGACCCCCGTCTCTATCTTCATGCCGCCGCGGCCATGGGCTTCGATGCCGAAGACTGCATTGCCATCGACGATGCCCTGGTCGGCGTCAAGGCCGCGCTCGATGCCGGCATGACGGTGGTTCACTTGAATCGCTTTCCCGATGCCGAGGAAACCCCCGAAGGGGCCATCATGATCAGCAGCATGTATCAGCTGCCTACCGTGATCGAGAATCTGGCCCACACCCGGGCACTGGAAAGCCGGCAGCTCGCCTACGCCCGCTGATCCGCCAACGGCACTGCGAGACATGACGCCGCCAGGGCGTATCCTGCCACCCTGACCATAGGCAGATCCTTCCCAGGGACGTTATCATCGCCTCTCCACCCATGCTGCCCAAAATGTCAGGAGCTCTCATGGCCTCACTGCAGGACCAGCTGCGCGGCCTGGTCTACTCCACCGAGCACGGCGACATGTGCCCCGGCTGTCGCCAGCCCCAGGCCGACTGTCGCTGCAGCGAGCTTGCCGAGCAGGAGCGTCTCGCAGCGCTGGACGGTGTCGTTCGCATTCGCCGCGAAACCAGCGGTCGCAAGGGCAAGGGAGTCACCACCATCAGCGGTATTCCGCTGCCCGCCGACGAGCTCAAGGCGCTGGCCAAGACACTCAAGAAGCGCTGCGGAACCGGCGGCTCGCTACAGGACGGCATCATCGAGATCCAGGGCGATCACCGCGAGCTGTTGAAGGCCGAGCTCGAGCGCCAGGGCTTTACCGTCAAGCTTGCCGGTGGCTGAACGAGGAGAGGACATGGTTGTTGCACGAAATTCCCTGCTGAGCGCTGTGCGCCATCACCGTATCGGCATCGCTGCGCTGACGCTGCTGATGCTGGCGGGCTGCGCCGGTACTCCCGAGTTCGCCGACCTGGACGTTCAGGTCGAGCCGCCAGGCGGCGTGGAGCTTGCCCAGGATGCCGAGCTGCGCGTCTGGTTGAGCGATGCCGGGGGAACCCTGGCGGAAACGCGGGCGACGCCAAGCGGGGCCGGCCCGTGGCCTGCGGCGCTGCGCTTCGACCGGCGCACTCTAGAGGCCGCCAGCTCGCCGCGACTGGCCGCCGAGCTGCGCCAGCAGGGTCGCATCACTCACATCACGCCTAAACCGGCGGAGATGCCGGCTGGCGGCCGAGGCCCGGTCAGCCTGCCGCTCGAGCCACGCCCGTAAACGCGAGCGCGGCGGCTTCGAGCACCTGCCCGATCGGCGCCTCTAGCTTGAGCGCATAAAGCGCATCGGCGCGGGTGCGCCCGCGGTTGAGGCAGGCGATCGGCAGGCCGGCCTCGCTGGCCTGCCGGGCGAAGCGATAGCCGGAATAGACCATCAACGACGAGCCCACCACCAGCAGGGCTTCGGCTCCCTCGACCAGTGCCCGGGCCCGCTCGACGCGCTCTCTGGGCACGCTGTCGCCGAAGAACACCACGTCGGGCTTCCAGATCCCTACCCCGCAACGCGAGCAGCCGGGCACCTCGAAGGTGGAGAAATCGGTTTCGAGTGCGGCATCGCCATCGGGACGCACTTCGGCCTCGTGCTCGAGCCATTCGGGATTGCGCTCGGCGAGTTCGGCATGCAGGTCATGGCGCATGCGCAGTGCCCCGCAGCCCATGCAGCGTACCTGTTCGGCGCGTCCATGCAGGTCGATGACGTTGCGCGAACCGGCCTTCTGATGCAGTCCATCGACGTTCTGGGTGATGACGCCACTCACCACGCCGGCCTGCTCCAGGTATGCCAGGGCCCGATGGGCAGCGCCGGGGCGAGCGCCATGCAGGGTACGAAAGCCCACCAGCGCACGCGCCCAATAGCGCTGCCTGGCGGCCGCACTGCCCATGAATTGCTGATGTTGCATGGGCGGCGCGCACTTCCACGCGCCGGTTTCATCCCTGTAAGCGGGAATGCCGCTGTCGGTGCTGACCCCGGCGCCGGTGAGCACCGCCAGGCTGGCATGACGCACCAGAAACTCGCGCAGGCGTTCGACCGCTTCTGTCCCGGCTGGCTGTCGTGTATCGTTCATCATCTATCCGTCATGCTGCGGCGCATACGCCTCTGTACCGAAGACCCAGTACCGAAGACAAGTACTGACGACATGGTACTGAAGACACGGTACTGAAGACACGGTACTGAAGACACGGTACCGAAGATGGCTCCGGGCGCCTCAGGTTGTCTAGAATGTCACGCTCACGTGACTCCCACCGGCAAGGACGAACCCATGGCCTGGCTGGAATACCTGCTGCCACTCATCTTCCTCTTCCCGCTCGGGGCCATGGCCGTCATCGTCATCGCCTTGCGCAACCTGCACGATGCCCGGGTTCGCTCGCCGTTCAACGCACGTCCCCTGAGAGAGCCCGGCCAGGCCCTGCGCAATCGGCTCGACCGTGCCTTTGCCACGCTGTTTCTCAACGGCGCCCTGGGGCCCATCCTGACCCTGGCGCCACTGGTCTACGGCATGGGCCGCATGCTCTTCGCCAGTCGTCAGAACTGGGTCGAATGGGCGCTGTACGGTGCGCTGAGCACGGTGCTGGTGCTGGTCTACTGCTTCCTGCTGATTCGCGACTTCCAGCACATCCGGCGCATCAAGCTGGGGCTGGCCTGCGACCTGGCCGTGGGTCAGGAACTGGAGCGCATGGTAAGTCCCGAGGCGCATCCCTACTTCGTCTTCCACGACGTGCCCACGGATACCGACATCATCGACCACGTGGCCATCACCCCTCACGGTGTTTTCGTGGTCGAGACTCGCGCCCGCACGCGGCCGTTCACCGCGGACGGACGCGAGATCAACGTCGTCACCGTCGAACCGGAGCGGCTGCGCTTCCCGGGCTGGAGCGAGCATCGACCCATCCTCAAGACACTACGCGCCTCCCACTGGCTGGCCGGCTGGCTGGAGCAGCGCTGCGGCCAGCCGGTACCGGTCATGGGCGTGCTCACCCTACCCGGCTGGGACATCACCTGCGCCGGCACCCCAGAGGGGCTGATGGTCGTCAGCGGTGAGTCGCTCTCCCAGCAGCTCAGCGAGCGGCGCCTCGGCGAGCTCGACGGCGAACTGCACGACAGGGTGATCGAGGCCCTGATCGAGCGTGCCGCCGAGCTGGACCGTAACCCGGGGCTGAGCGAACCCTCGATCTGAGTTTTTTCACCTTTCACCTTCCACTCTTTCACCCCACGGTTCAGTCTCCCCGGAGCCGTCCGCCCATCTCCTGGGCCAGGTCGACGGCGTAGTGGTCGGTCATGCCGCCGATGAAGTCGAGCATGCGCCGGTAGCTGTCGTACAGCGGCCAGGAAGGACGCGGGGTGTTCTCGCCGATCAGCGCCAGCACCCGCTGATGCTTGAAGCTCGATTGTCCGCTGAAGTGCAGCTCATGGGCGGCGCCGATGAAGGCCTCGAGCAGGATGCCCAAGGTAGTGTAGGCGCCGATCTCCAGCTTGGCCTTGCGCTCGTTCTGGAAGATGCGCTCACGAGCCAGCTGCTTGGCCGCGGCCACGCCCCAGCCCAGGTCGGGGTGGCAGAGTTCGAGCAGGTCACTTTCGAGCGTGCCGTTGAGCAAGGCGTTCTCGTGTTCGACGAAGACGGCGCCCACGTCGTTGACCGCCCGCTCCATGGCAGCACCGCGCAGCGCCGCGATGCGCCGCCGCTGGGAGACGCCGTCGCGGGCCATGCGGGCGTAGTCCGACGGCGCATCGCCGGCGATCTGCAGCAGCACCTCGGCGACCTCCTCGAAGCGCAGGATGCCCATCTCCAGACCGTCTTCGAGATCGAGCAGCGCATAGCAGATATCGTCGGCCGCTTCGACGAGCCAGGCCAGCGGATGGCGGCACCAGCGCCCTTCACCGCGGGGCAGCAGACCCAGACAGCGGGTCACGTCCTCGAGCAGTGGGCGCTCCGACTGGTAGCAGCCGAACTTGCCGGCGCTGCCGCCGTGCTCCACCGTCCAGGGGTATTTGAGTAGGGTGCCCAGGGTCGCCGCCGTGAGACGCATGCCGCCGCGAAACTGGTTGTATTCGATCTGGGTGACGATGCGAAAGCCCTGGGCGTTGCCTTCGTAGGTCAGCAGGTCGGCGCGTTCGCGCTCGGAAAGTCCTTCCAGCAGCCCGCTGCCGTCCGCCTCGGCGCGCTTGAACCAGTCGCGGATGGCGTACTCGCCGGCATGACCGAAGGGCGGGTTGCCGATGTCGTGCCCCAGGCAGGCGGCCTGCACGATCACGCCGAGATCGGCGGGAGTGATCCATTTCGGCAGCCGCTCGCGCAGCAGCTCGCCGACGATCATGCCCAGGCTGCGCCCTACGCAGCCTACCTCCAGCGAGTGGGTCAGGCGGGTATGGATATGGTCATTGTCGGTCAACGGGTGGACCTGGGTCTTGCGCCCGAGCCGCCGGAACGAACCGGAGAAAACGATGCGGTCATGGTCCTTGTGAAACGGGCTGCGCCCGATCTCGTCCCGCCCGCTGGTGGGCTTGCCGTGCAGCCGTGAGGGGTCGAGCAACTGCTGCCAATGCATCTGGGTCATGGGCTTCCTCCTGAAGCCTTCATTCTGGCACCGCCATGGGTGACATGGCCATCGACGCCGTAAGCGCCTCGCTTGCCGTCCAGCGCGAGGCTTGCCTAACTTGTCAGTACGTACACCCGTAAAGAGGTCGATCACTCGGCAAGGAGGCAGACATGGCACGCAAACCCGACGTAACCCGTCCCGAGCAGCCCGGCGACGAGGCACCTCCCGGCACACCTGGTACCGGGCAGAACGTATGCCCGAAGTGCAAGGGCGATGGCCGGATCGATGATGGCACCTGCCCCGAGTGCGGCGGTTCCGGTTACGTCATCGAAGGCATCGGCGGCGGCTGAGCGGCCCCCGCCAAGAAGTCACACGAATGAGGCCGAACCGCAGCGGTTCGGCCTCATCGCGTGAGCGACAAGCGACAGCGCCAGCTCAGTAGTCGTAGTCGCTGCCTTTGATATAACCGCTGGTATCGCGCTGGCGCGTAGAAGCGGCCTGCAGACGGGGTCCCGGTGAGCGTGCCGGCGAAGGCAGCGCCGCAGGGCGTGACGGCAGACCAGCCTGGCGCGCCGCCGCGCCGCGGGCAAGTTCCACGCCCTGAGGAAAGCCGCTGCGACCACTGTAGTCGGGTGTGCGTCCGGCCTGGTAGGCGTGACGCCGGGTCTGGTCCTGAGCGCAATACAGGCTCACCGCGGCGCTCGCCCCCACCGCCACCAGCGCCAGCTTGACGGTGCCGTGCTTGGGATGGTCGCGGTCGGCCAACAAGGCCAGCAGGGCCGCCAGATCCAGCGCATCGCCGGCACTGCGCGCCCACAGCGCGGGCTTGGGATTTTCGGTCAGCGCACCGATGCCGGTGGCCACACCGCGTGCCCCGCAAAGACGCACGATGGCTTCCGCCCCTTCGACGCCCAGCGCTCGGGTCACGCTGCGCGGCGCCAGCAGTTGGTAGAGCCCCAGCCCGATGCCCAGCCAGCCGAGACCACGTGCCAGCCTGTCGCTGGCCTGCAACGAATGGCTCCGGTCGAGATTCATCTGTTCACCTCCATGTCGGTTTCTGCATCCGGCGCAAGTCGCTCAAGGCTTGAGCACCACCTTCACGCAGCCGTCCTGCTTGTCGCGAAAGGTGTTGTACATGTCCGGTCCCTGCTCCAGCCCGACGCTATGGGTCACCACGAAGGAAGGGTCGATCTGCCCTTCGTCGATCAGACCCAGCAGCTCGTCGGTCCAGCGCTTGACGTGGGTCTGGCCGGTACGCATCGACAGGCCCTTGTTCATCAGCGGCCCCATGGGCACCTTGTCGATCAAGCCGCCGTAGACGCCGGGAATCGACAGGATGCCGCCGGGACGGCAGACGTAGATCATCTCGCGCAGCACATGGGCGCGGTCGTTCTCCAGCATCACCGCCTGCTTGAAGCGGTCGTAGACCGAATCGAGGGAGCGCGGCACGTGGGACTCCAGCCCCACCGCGTCGATGCACTTCTCCGGCCCCTTGCCCCGGGTCAGCTCCTGCAGGCGGGCGAGCACGCTCTCCTCGTCGAAGTTGATCGCGATCGCCCCGCCGGCCTCGGCCATGGCCAGTCGCTCGGGCACGTTGTCGATTACCACCACCTGCTCGGCACCCAGCAGCACGGCGCTGCGCACGCAGAACTGGCCGACGGGTCCCGCGCCCCAGATGGCTACGGTATCGGTGGGCTCGATGTCGCACTGCACTGCGGCCTGCCAGCCGGTGGGAAAGATGTCGCCGAGGAACAGCACCTGCTCATCGCTCAGGTTGTCGGGCACCTTGACGTGGGTGGTGTCGGCGAAGGGCACGCGCACGTACTCTGCCTGGCCGCCAGCATAACCGCCGGTGAGATGCGAGTAGCCGAACAGGCCGGCCCCGGCATGGCCGAAGACCTTGTCGGCCAGCGCCTTGTTGCGGTTGGAGCGTTCGCAGAGGGAAAAATTGCCGCGCCGGCACTGCTCGCACTCGCCGCAGGTGATGGTGAAGGGCACCACGACGCGGTCGCCGACCTTGAGCTCGCGGGTCTCGCTGCCGACCTCCATCACCTCACCCATGAACTCGTGCCCCACCACGTCGCCCGATTCCATGGCCGGAATGAAGTGGTGGAACAGATGCAGGTCGGAGCCGCAGATGGCGCAGCTGCTCACGTTGATGATGGCATCGCGTGGATGTTCGATCTGCGGGTCGGGAACCGTTTCGTAGCGGATATCGTTCTTGCCGTGCCAACACAGCGCTTTCATGACTCTCTCCCTGTCTTTGACTGCCTGCGAAAGCGAATGACCTGAATTCACCTTAGTTCAGCGGCGTCCGACGACAGGTAAGGGAGTTTGGCTGCTCGGTTACGATCCTTTGCGCACATGTACAGGCCCGGCGCCCTGGCAAAGCACCGGGCGCTTGTCACCCGCAGCGAGTACTGCGGTCCACCACAGATTTCCGTGCCCAGCTCAGTCTTCCGCCAGCGAGGGCAGTAGGGTCTTGAGCTTGCGCGTCAGCGTGTTGCGCCCCCAGCCCAGCAGCTCGGCGGCCTCGCCCTTGCGCCCGCCGGTGTGCTTCAGCGCCGTCTCGATCAGGATGCGCTCGAAGTCCGGCACCGCCTCTTCCAGCAGATGGGTGTGGCCGGCGGCCAGGGCGCGGTCGGCCCAGTCGCGGAAGGCGGCACGCCAGTCGCCGCTGGGCGCCTCGCCGCCCTCTCCTTGGCGCAGCTCCGGCGGCAGGTCCTCGACCAGGATCTCACGCCCCGAGGCCATTACCGTCAGCCAGCGGCAGGTATTCTCCAACTGTCGCACGTTGCCTGGCCACGGCAGCCGGGTCAGGTGGGTCTCGGCATCCTTGGTCAGCACCTTGACGTCAGTGGCGAGCTCCTTGGCCGCCTCGGCCAGGAAGTGCCGCGCCAGTCGGGGAATGTCCTCGCGCCGTTCGGCCAGCTTGGGCAGATGGACACGAATCACGTTGAGGCGATGGAAGAGATCCTCGCGAAAGCGACCGTCCTCCACCAGCGCCTCCAGGTTCTGGTGCGTGGCGGCAATGATGCGCACGTCGACCTTGACCGGGGTATGACCGCCGACACGGTAGAATTCGCCGTCGGCCAGCACCCGCAGCAGCCGCGTCTGGGTCTCGGCCGGCATGTCGCCGATCTCGTCGAGGAATAGCGTGCCGCCGTTGGCCTGCTCGAAGCGTCCCTGGCGCTGCGCGGTGGCGCCGGTGAAGGCCCCCTTCTCGTGACCGAACAGCTCGGACTCGATCAGATCCCGCGGGATGGCCGCCATGTTCAGGGCGATGAACGGGTGGGCCGCGCGCGGGCTGTGCTGATGCAGGGCGCGCGCCACCCGCTCCTTGCCGGTGCCCGACTCGCCGTTGATCAGTACGGTGATGTGCGAGTGCGACAGGCGGCCGATGGCGCGAAACACCTCCTGCATGGCCGGCGCCTCGCCGATGATCTCGGCGGAGAGCCCTTCGGGTACGCTCACCGGCCGCTTGCGCTCGCGGGCATGGGCCACGGCACGGCGTACCAGAGCCAGCGCCTCGTCGACGTCGAAGGGCTTGGGCAGGTATTCGAAAGCACCTCCCTGGTAGGAGGCCACGGCACTGTCGAGGTCGGAATGGGCCGTCATGACGATGACCGGCAGATCGGGATGCACCTCGCGAACCCGCGACATCAGGTCCAGGCCGTCGATACCCGGCATGCGGATGTCGGTGACCAGCACGTCGGGGGGATCGTCGAGAAGACGGCTGAGCGCCATATCGGCCCGGTCGATGCACTCGACCTCGAGGTCGGGCTGAGCCAGGGCGCGCTCCAGCACCCAGCGAATGGCGCGGTCGTCGTCGACCACCGCGACACGTGCGACATCAGTCATGGCGCTTCTCCAGTGGAATAAGCAGACGAAACTCGGTATGACCGGGGCGGGACTCGCATTCGATCAGTCCTTGATGCTGATGCAGAATGCCCTGGGCAATGGACAGTCCCAGTCCACTGCCGTCGGCACGCCCCGATACCATGGGGTAGAAAAGGGTTTCCTGCAGGGCTTCGGGAACACCGGGGCCGTTGTCGATCAAGGCCACCTCGCAGACCAGGCGATGACGCTCGGCGCCCAGGGTGAACTGGCGACGGGCACGGGTACGCAGCAGCAGGCTAGGCGCTTCGGTACCGGCTTCGGTCATCGCTTCCACCGCGTTGCGCGCCACGTTGAGCACCGCCTGGATCATCTGCGCCTCGTCACCGGGAAAGTCCGGCAGGCTGGGGTCGTAGTCGCGCTCGATTCTCACCCCCGGCGTCTCGGCGGAAAGCAGCGTACGCACCCGCTCCAGCACCTTGTGCACGTTCAGCGGCTCGTGACGCAGCAGCTTGTTCGGTCCCAGCATGCTGTCGACCAGGTCGCGCAGACGGTCGACCTCCTCGACGATGATATGAGTGAACTCCCGCAGGGCGGGGTCGTCGAGGTCACGCTCCAGCAGTTGAGCGGCGCCACGGATGCCGCCCAGCGGGTTCTTCACCTCGTGGGCCAGCCCACGCGACAGCACCTTGATCGCCTCCTGACGGTTGAGCAGGGCTTCCTCACGGGAAATCCGCAGCAAGCGGTCGCGCGGCTCCATTTCCACCAGCAGCTCGGCCGCAGAGAGCGGCGTGACCGTGTAGTCGATGGTCACCACGGTGCCGCCCAGCAGCGCCAGACGCACTTCGCGCTGGGTAAAGGGATGCTGGTCGTCCCGCGCCTTGGCCAGCACCTCGCCCATGCCGTCGTCTTCGACCAGCAGTGCCGCCAGGCTGTGCCCCTTGACCCGCCCCAGGCTGACCGCCAGCAAGGCCTCAGCCGCCGGATTCATCCAGCTCAACTGCAGCTCATCGTCCAGCAGCAGCACCGCCGTGGTGAGATGTTCCATCAGGCGTCGATACATTTTCGACCTTTTCTCGCAGAATGAAGGGGGCTGCTTGCATCGTCATGGCGCATGCCCTGCTCGTCGCCGCAGCGGCATCTCCCCTCGGCTTTACCTGCCCCTACACAAGAAGCAAGCAAGAAGCGCGCCAACCCTCACAAGGGCGATATAGCGCCGTTTCGGGGCGGATGCTGCACCCACCTATGCACCATAATGGTGCGAGCAGACGAAAAGCGCCAGCGAAGAAAGCGCACGCCCCACCCATCATGGTGCGACATCCTACCTATATCGGGGCAACTCTACTGGCGATGACATCGGGGCGGCCCTTTGGACGAGCGATGCAGCAGAAGGAGCTCAGCCGCCGCCACCGTGGGGCAGCGTGGCGTTGGAGCGCTGCACGTAGAGCGAGACCGGTGCCGTACGGTGGCGTATCTGCCCTTGGGCATCGAGCAGCTCGGCCTGCAACACGTACTCGCCGCGGGGCAGGTTGGTCAGCATGAAGGCACTGGTATGCATGGCGGTCTGGCTCACCTGCCCGTCGACGAGCAGCCTCACGCGGTGGTCGGGGCGCAGCGCCGGCACGATGACCAGCTCGACCTGCAGGTTGCCGGCGTAGCTGGCGGGAAGGTCACCCCCGTGCTCCGGCGAGCGAATACGGAAGGTGTCGTAGGGCATGAACGGCTGGCCCGGCGACTGACTCGCCCGCGGGGCAGTTCCCTCCACCCGCGGCGGCTCGGCCTGCCGCCCTTCGCTACGCGCAGGGATCACGGTCAACGGTGCCAGCTGGACCGGCTCGCCGCCACGATTGGGATCGTCGGTGAAGATCACGTTGCCCTGGGCATCGGTGGTGCGATAGATGGTCGTGGCCTGCGCCGAACAAGCCACCAGCACTCCCAGCAGGCACGGCACGATCTGTCTGAGCATGGGTCGCTCCCCCTGGCTGGGCACGTGTGACGAAACGTTCGCCTAGTATACAAAAAAGGCCCCGCAAAGCGGGGCCTTTCGCGGCGGACCGGCGGCAGCGCCACCGGCCACGGCGGCTGCTTAGCAGCTGTAGTACATGTCGAACTCGATCGGATGCGTAGTCATGCGGATACGCTCGACGTCTTCCATCTTCAGCTCGATGTAGGCATCGATCATGTCGTCGGTGAACACGCCACCCTCGGTGAGGAACGCACGGTCAGCGTCCAGCGCCTCGAGTGCCTGATCCAGGCTGCTGGCGACGGTCGGAACCAGCTTGCCCTCTTCCGGCGGCAGGTCATAGAGGTTCTTGTCCATGGCATCGCCAGGATGGATCTTGTTCTTGATGCCGTCGATACCGGCCATCAGCATGGCAGCGAAGGCCAGGTAGGGGTTGGCGGTCGGATCCGGGAAGCGAGCCTCGACACGCTTGCCCTTGGGGCTCGCGGTGTAGGGAATGCGGATGGAAGCCGAACGGTTACGGGCGCTGTAGGCCAGCATGACCGGCGCCTCGAAGCCCGGCACCAGACGCTTGTAGGAGTTGGTCGAAGCGTTGGTGAAGGCGTTCAGGGCACGGGCGTGCTTGATGATGCCGCCGATGTAGTAGAGCGCCATTTCGGACAGGCCAGCGTACTGGTCGCCGGCGAACTGGTTCTGACCGTCCTTCCAGAACGACTGGTGCACGTGCATGCCGCTGCCGTTGTCGCCGACCAGCGGCTTGGGCATGAAGGTGGCGGTCTTGCCGTAGGCGTGGGCCACGTTGTGGATCACGTACTTCATTTCCTGGACTTCGTCGGCCTTCTTCACCAGGGTGTTGAACTTCACACCGATCTCGTTCTGGCCGGCGTTGGACACCTCGTGGTGATGCACCTCGACGGTCTGGCCAATGGCTTCCAGGGTGTTGCACATAGCGCCACGGATGTCATGGAAGCTGTCGACCGGGGGCACCGGGAAGTAGCCGCCCTTGACCCGCGGACGGTGGCCCAGGTTGCCGCCTTCGAGCTGGCGATCGGTAGACCAGGCACCCTCTTCGGAGGTGATCTTGTACATGGCGCCTTCGATGTCGGCCTTCCAATGTACCTCATCGAAGATGAAGAACTCGGGCTCGGGGCCGAAGAAGGCGGTGTCGCCCAGTCCGGTGGACTGCAGGTAGGCCTCGGCGCGTTTGGCGATGGAGCGCGGGTCGCGCTCGTAGCCCTGCATGGTGGCCGGCTCGATGATGTCGCAGCGCAATACCAGGGTGGAATCTTCGGTGAACGGGTCGAGGAAGGCGGTGCCGTCTTCCGGGCGCAGAATCATGTCCGACTCATTGATGCCCTTCCAGCCATGGATGGAGGAGCCATCGAACATCTGGCCGTTCTCGAAGAACTCCTCGTTCACGTCGCGGGCCGGAATGGTGACATGCTGTTCCTTACCCCGAGTGTCGGTGAAACGCAGGTCCACCCACTTCACATCATGTTCTTCGATCAGGGCGAGAGTCTTGGCTGACATTGTGTCCTCCGTTTGAGCGGTAGCTCGATTCGTTTTGGCTGAAGTCCACTGCGCTGGTTCATTCCAGCATGTGTTGTAGCACGCGGCAGATTTCCTGCCCACGTTCACCATGCACGAACATGGCGCTGGCCAACCTAATGCAGGTTGCGTGCCAACTTGCACCATCAACGCCCCAGCGGCACGCAACCCACTGTGCTCATTATAAAAAGCCGCCTGATGGCGTGCACCACTCTGTGGCGACAGCGTGTTGCATCATGTAGCCGGGCGATTTTCAGGTTTTTTTCGCTCCACAGCGGTGCAATTTCTCCGGTCATGCACCATGTTGGATCGCCAGCTTCCACCAACATAGCCAATGTCTCTCCGTCGGAACTCATTCGTCTGCGTTGATTAAACGTCGAACCAATGGATTGAGCCGGATTCCACCAGCGCATAGGGTGCTGTGTCTGAGCCCAACTCAGCAAAAGTTTTTAGCGACAAGCCCTAATTCAAGAAAAAACGCTGCTCGCTGCCCACTCACCGATAAATAACCTGTTCGCTATGTCTGATTCGCTACGCATGAATTTCTGGTCCGGCCTGGGCGTCGCCGCCCTCGCGGTGCTGCTGCTCACCTGGGTCGTGCCCACCTACGGCGGTCGCGGCTTCGCCGTCGGCATGCATCCCCGTACCCTGGCCACTCTCGGCGCCTGGGTCATGCTGGTCTGCGCCCTGGCCCTGGCGCTGCTCAGCGCCATCGCGCTGATTCGCCGGCGCCTGCCGTTCTTCCGCCTGCCCGAGCTGGGGCATCTGTGGCATCAGACCTGGCCGTTTCTCTTCGTGCTGGGCTTCATCGTGCTGGTGGATCGCTTTCCGCTGACCTGGGTGGCGCCGTTCATGATCGGTTCGCTGCTGCTGTTGCTGGGCGAGCGCCGCTGGCATGTGGTGCTGCTGACGGCGGTAATTCCCGCCCTCGGGCTGTATGGGCTGACGGCGCATCTGATGCGCATCGGGGTGGTGTGAGATGATCGGGTTCGAGGCCATTCTGTCGTCCTTCGCCGCGGCGCTGCACTATGAGTCGATCGCGATCATTCTCGGCGGGGTGCTGCTGGGCTATATCGTGGGGGTGATCCCGGGGCTGAATCGGGCGGTGGCGATCGCCATCGCCATTCCGCTGACGTTCTACATGTCGGCCTATGCGGCCATCGCCTTTCTGATCGGGTTGTCCAAGGGCACTGCGGCGGGCAGTGCGGTGTCGGCGATTCTGCTCAATACGCCGGGGGAGCCGTCGTCGGCGGCGACCTGTCTGGATGGCTTTCCGATGGCGCGGGCGGGCAAGCCGCGCAAGGCGCTGAAGGTGGGCTTGCTGGCGTCGGTGGTGGGCGATCTGCTGGCGACGCTGCTGTTGATTGCGGTGGCGATTCCGTTTGCGTCGGTGGCGCTGCGCTTCGGGCCGTATGAGCTGGCGGCGATTCTGATCTTTGCGCTGGTGTTCATCGCCGGCATGGCGGGGGGCTCGTTCCTCAAGGGACTGGCGGCCGGCGGCATGGGGGTGATCCTGGGCACCGTGGGTCTCGATCCGGAGACCGGGGCGGCGCGCTTGACCTTCGGGTATGCCGAGCTGATGGAGGGGGTGCCGATCCTGCCGCTGGTGATCGGTACGCTGGCGCTGGCCGAGATGTTCGTGCAGTTGGATGAGTATCGCCGCAACAAGGGCGCCAGCGTGATCAAGCTGAGCCACGACAAGGCGGACGATCTCTCCTTCAAGGAGTTCAAGGCCACGCTGCCGACGGTGTTCAAGAGCACCGGGGTGGGGGCGTTCGTGGGGGCCTTGCCGGGGCTGGGGCCGTCGGTGGGGGCGTTCATGGCCTATGGCCTGGCCAAGCGCAGTGCCAAGGATCCGGACAGTTTCGGCAAGGGCAATCCCAACGGGATCGCGGCCGCCGAGGCGGCGGACAATGCGGTGATCCCGGCCAGCTACATTCCGCTGTTCGGCCTGGGCATTCCGGGCAGCGTCTCCGCCGCGCTGCTGGTGGGGGCGTTCATGATCCACGGCATCCAGGTGGGGCCGCTGATGCTGCGCGACCATCCCGAGATGCTGTTCACGCTGTTCTCGGGGATGATCGTGGCGAGCCTGTTGATGCTGGCGGTGGGCTGGTACGGCCTGCGTATCTTCGCCAAGGTCACCAGCGTGCCGCCGCACATCGTGATCCCGGTGGTGATCTTCCTGTGCCTGGCGGGCATTCAGGTGCAGGGCTACGGCACCTTCGGCCTGGTCACGGTGTTCGCCTTCGCCATCTTCGGCTACTTCCTGAAGAAGTTCGACTACTCCTTCGTGACCTTTCTGGTGGCGTTCATCGTCACGCCGATGCTGGAGATGAACCTGCGCCAGGCGGTGATTCTCTCCGGCGGCGACATCGCCATCCTGCTCAACCGCCCCATCGCCCTGGCCTTCGTCGTCTTCACCGCGCTGATGGCGCTGCACCTGGGCTGGAGCGGCTATCGCCAGTGGCGCCGAAAGCGCCTCGAAACGTCGAACGGCTGAGCCAGGAGTCAGGGTTTCGCACTACGCTCCCGGCCACCCCGGGGGCGGCGGCACTTCAGGCAACGGCAGGGAACATACTGCCCGCGCCTGACAACTCAGCGCTGCTCGTATCGAGGGCGCACGACAATAAAGAGGGTACAAGCATGAAAATGACAACGATCGGCACCGCGGTACTTGCCGCCTCCATGGCCTTCGGCGCAGCCGGCATGGCTCAGGCCGACGACTTCCCGACCAAGCCGCTGACCCTGGTGGTGGGCTTCGCCGCTGGCGGTTCCACCGACATCCAAGCCCGCGTGCTGGCCAACGTGCTGGAGGAGAACCTCGGCCAGCCGGTCAACGTGGTCAACCAGCCCGGCGCCGGCGGGGCCGTATCGCTGACGCGCCTGATGAACAATCAGGACGAGGGGCATACCTTCGTTTATGCCGGCACCAACGGCACCCTCACCTTCGCGCCCCATGCCCACGATACCGACTTCACCCTGGACGACTTCCGCTACGTCGCCAGCATCACCACCGTGCAGCATGCCATCGTCACCGGCGAGAACCGTCCCTTCGGCGACAGTTGGGAAGACCTGGTGGAGTATGCCCGTGAGAACCCGGGCACCAGCTATGCCACTCAACACGCTCTGGACCGACTGGTAATCGAGTACATCATGGAGCAGGAGGGGCTGGACCTGCGCATCGTGCCCACCTCCGGTGGCGGCGGCATGGCGCCGCTGATCCTCTCCGGCGACGTCGACTTCGGCTACAGCGGAGGCACCCACTCCGGCTATGCCGAGACCGGCGAGATGCCGGTGCTGCTGAGCATGGACGGCGAGCGCCTGTTCGCCTTCCCCGATGCCCCCACCGTGATGGAAGCCGGGTATGACATCGACACCTCCGACTTCCGCGTGGTGGTAGTGCCGAAGAATACCCCCGATGCTCACGTGGAACGTCTGGCCGAAGCGCTGGAAGCCGCCACCCAGGACGAGCGCTTCATCGAGATCACCGAAGAGCGCATTCTGATGCCGGTGCACTTCCGCGGCGAAGAGGAAGCCACCGAACTGCTCTATGCCCAGTCGGAGAACTATCGTGAACTGCTCGAGCGCATGGGTGGCGTGCCCGATGACGACTGAGCCTCGCTGCTCATGTCCGGCCAGGCTGTTAGCCTAGCCCCGACAGTGCCCACCTTGCGGTGGGCACTGCGCCTTGTGCCTGGCCGTATCATCGCTCGCCAGCCAGATGCGCGCGCCGCAGGCGCGCAGCCGGGCGAGCAGGTCGGCGGGGGCATCACTGTCCAACTGCGGATCGAAGCCGCCGATAAGCTCGAACCAGCCCCGCGCCACCCAGAAGGTATCCCCCGCAGTGGCCCGCTGCGTCCAGCTCCACCAGCGCAACAGCCGCCCCTGGCGATGCACCGGCAGCACCGCCACATCCCAGGTTCTTTCCGCTTCCACCTCCGGTAGCCAGTCGCTCAGCCACTCGACCAGCCGGCGATCGACCTGGCCGGGAAACAGCAGCAGCTCTCCATGGCTGGCATCGACGGCAGCGTTGAGTCGAGCGCCCTGTGCGGATGCGGTGCACGGCAGCAATGTCGCCCGATGCCGTCGAGCCAGGTCCGGCAGGCGCCGGTCGCCGGTATCGTCCACCAGCAGCAGCTCATGGGCATTTTTCCAATTGCCGGTAACCCGATCGAAAGCCATCAGATTGCGTGGCAGCTGCGCTCCTGCGGTACGAGCATCGAGAATGGCACTGTAAGTCGGCATCGCCCGGGCTCCGCAGGGATACATGAGTTACCGTTTGTTTAGTTGAGTGTAGAAAAGTATCCAGTAAGGCCGCTACTGAATTTTCCCAGCGTGTTTTCCAGCGCCTGCCCAGACGTCGCCGCTAGAGAACATGATCGGGACAAAGCAGAATGGATGGGACAGGGCGGTGCGGCGGGCTGACGACGGTCATATCGCCGGGTAGTGCTATTCCCCATCCCTTCTTATCTGTACAATGCGCCTCCACTCCCTACCCAGCGCCTAGGGGACCTCACTTTCAATGTGGTCATAGGTGCGCCCCCGTTGATGAGTCACACCTTATGAACACAGCTGTAACCCCCTCTCGCATCGAGAGTTTGCGCAATATTGCCATCATCGCCCACGTCGACCACGGCAAGACCACGCTGGTCGACAAGCTGCTGAGCCAGTCCGGCACACTCGACCGCAAGGCCGAGAGGCAGGAGCGGATCATGGATTCCAACGACCAGGAGAAGGAACGCGGCATCACCATCCTGGCCAAGAACACCGCGATTCGCTGGCAGGACGGCAACGGCCGTGACTTCCACATCAACATCGTCGACACCCCCGGACACGCCGACTTCGGCGGCGAGGTGGAGCGCGTGATGTCGATGGTGGACTCGGTGCTGCTGCTGGTCGACGCCGTCGACGGCCCCATGCCGCAGACCCGCTTCGTGACCCAGAAGGCCTTCGCCCAGGGCCTCAAGCCGATCGTGGTGGTCAACAAGATCGACCGTCCCGGTGCGCGTCCCGACTGGGTCATCGACCAGATCTTCGATCTGTTCGACAACCTCGGCGCCACCGACGAGCAGCTCGACTTCCCGATCGTCTACTGCTCGGCGCTCAACGGCATCGCCGGCATGGACCCGGACTCCCTGGCCGAAGACATGTCGCCCATGTTCCAGGCCATCGTCGACATCGTCGAACCGCCCGCGGTAGAGCTCGACGGCCCGTTCCAGATGCAGATCTCTGCGCTGGACTACTCCAGCTACGTGGGTGTCATCGGCCTTGGCCGCATCAAGCGCGGCTCGGTCAAGCCCAACCAGCAGATCGTGGTGGTCGACACCGACGGCAACACCCGCAAGGGCAAGGTCGGCCAGGTGATGACCCACTTGGGTCTGGAGCGGGTGCAGACCGAGCTCGCCACCGCCGGTGACATCGTCTGCATCACCGGTATCGACGAGCTCTCCATCTCCGACACCCTGTGCGACCCGGCCGCCGTCGAGGCGCTGCCGCCGCTGTCGGTGGACGAGCCCACCGTCTCCATGACCTTCCAGGTCAACGACTCGCCCTTCGCCGGTCGCGACGGCAAGTACGTCACCAGCCGCAACATCAAGGATCGCCTCGAGCAGGAGCTGATCCACAACGTGGCGCTGCGCGTGGAGCAGGGTGAAAGCCCGGAGAAGTTCAAGGTTTCCGGCCGCGGCGAGCTGCACCTCTCGGTGCTGATCGAGACCATGCGTCGCGAAGGCTTCGAGCTGGCAGTGGGCCGCCCCGAGGTCATCCTCAAGGAGATCGACGGCGTTAAGCAGGAGCCGTACGAAGAGGTGATCATCGACTGCGAGGAGCAGCACCAGGGCTCGATCATGGAAGAGCTCGGCTACCGCAAGGGCGAGCTGACCAACATGAACCCCGACGGCAAGGGCCGTGTGCGCCTGGACTTCATCATCCCCGCACGCGGGCTGATCGGCTTCCGTGGCCAGTTCCTGACCCTGACCTCGGGCACCGGCATCCTCACCAGCCGCTTCGACCACTACGGCCCGCTCAAGCCCGACGCCGCCATCGAACGGCGCAACGGCGTACTGGTCTCGATGGTCGACGGCAAGGCGCTGGCCTACGCGCTGTACGCCCTGCAGGAGCGCGGCAAGCTGATCATCGACCACGGCACCGAGGTCTATGAAGGCATGCTGGTGGGTATCCACAACCGCGCCAATGACCTGGTGGTGAACCCCACCAAGGGCAAGAAGCTCGACAACATGCGTGCCTCGGGCAACGACGAGAACATCGTGCTGACCCCGCCGGTGAAGTTCAGCCTGGAGCAGGCCATCGAGTTCCTCGACGACGACGAGCTGGTGGAGATCACCCCCAACCACATCCGCCTGCGCAAGAAGTTCCTCAAGGAGCACGAGCGCAAGCGCGCGAAGAAGTAAACCGCTCCTGCGGACACGAACCGGCGCCAGCTTCTGGCGCCGGTTTTTTTTCGCCCGCGCACTCTGTCCGCACACCCTGTCCGCACACCCTGCCGCACTCTTGCAGGCTGCCCGATTCTTGGCATTTCGCGCTCCCAGAACCTAGCTTGAAGCTGACCGCAACCGACTTGACTCGAACTGCCAGGGAGGCAAGAAAACACCATGTGCAAGCTGTGCAAAGCGCGCGCCGGCGCGACACGTCGCGAGTTCCTCAAGAGCACCCTGGCAGCGGGGGCCGGTGCCATGGCCGGTGGCGGCCTGCTCGCCTCCGCCAACGCCTCCCCCAGCGTCGCCTCCCCCAGCGACGAAACCCGCAGCGAGATGCCGGCACATAGCGGCGAGGCCGGGCGACGCGTGCTGATCCGCGGCGGCCACGTGCTCTCCATGGATGAAAGCGTCGGAGACTTCGAAGGCGGCGACGTGCTGATAGAAGGCAGCCGTATCGTCGCCGTCGGTGCCCAACTCGAGGCCGACGACGCCGAGGTGATCGACGCCCGCGGACGCATCGTCATGCCGGGCTTCGTCGACACCCACCATCATCTGTTCGAGACGGCCCTGCGCAGCTTCCTGGCCGACGGCATCATGTTCGACGACGGCACGCCGGAAGGCTCGCCCAACTACATGGATCACATCCTCGGCAAGCTGACCCCGGTGTACCGCCCCGAGGATGTTTACATCAACGTGCTGTTCGGCTCGCTCAGCCAGCTCGACGCCGGGGTGACCACGGTGATGGACACCAGCCAGATCCACCACAGCCCCGAGCACTCCGATGCCGCCTTGGAAGGCTTGCACGACTCCGTCCGGCGCAGCGTGTTCGGCTACTTCGAGGGCCAGGGTGAGCACACCCGATACCCGCAGGACGCCAGGCGCATTCGCGAGCAGTACTTCGCCACCGGCGAGGGGCTCTCCGCCGACGGCCTGATGACCATGGTGATGGGCGGCGAGATCTACCTGCCCGACCACGAGACCGCCTGGGCGCTGGCCCGTGAGCTGGAACTGCCGCTGGCGTATCACGTGGTCGGCAGCCTCGGCATGGCCGAGACCTTCGACGAGCTGGCGGCAAGCGGCCAGCTCGCCGAGAACCACATCCTGATCCACATGACCGGCATGAGCGACATGGCCTGGCAGGCGGTGCGCGATGCCGGCGCCCACGTGTCGCTGGCGGTGCCCATCGAGATGACCATGCGCCACGGCACGCCACCGCTGATGAAAACGTCGGAACTGGGCATTTTGCCCTCGCTTTCCAGCGACGTGGAGTGCACCATGACGGCCGATTTCTTCACCCAGATGCGCTCGACGCTGACGCTGCAGCGGATGTTCGTCAACGAGCTGGCGCTGCAGGGAGAAGAGGAGCGGCCGGCGCTGCTCACGTCACGAGAGGTGATCCGCTATGCGACCATGGGCGGCGCCAAGGGGCTGAAGCTGGAGCAGCGGGTGGGCTCGCTGACGCCGGGCAAGGAGGCGGACATTCTGCTGCTGGACGTCGAGGCGATCAACGTGGCACCGCTGAACAACGTGCCGGGCGCCGTGGTCACCTTGATGGAGCGCAGCAACGTCGAGACGGTGCTGGTCGGCGGTCGCATCCGCAAGTGGCGCGGCCAGTTGCAGGGGGCGGACCTTCCCCGCCTGCGCGACGAGCTCACCGCCTCGCGCGACTATCTGTTCGAGGCCGCCGGCGTCGACCGCCGTCTGTTCGACTGAGGGCAACGCCGAGCCGCGACAAGAAAGGAGAAGCGAACCATGCATCGCCACGTGAAATGGGACGACCCCGGCGCCGACAGCGTCATGCGCCACTTCGAGAAAAACCCGGCCGGTCACTCCGACCCGGGGCCGGGCGACATTCTCTCGGCCCGCTATCAGGGCCTGGTGGTAAGGGTGAAGGTCGAGGCCTACGTCGACGGCACCAGCATCGGCGAAGTGGTGGCGCTGGTCGAGCCGTACAGCGGCAAACGGCGCAAGCTCATCGGCAAGCTGGCCCTGGGCGACACGGTGAGGCTGGCGGACGAATGCCGCGCCTTCGAGCCGCGACCGGGAGATATCGACAAGCAGGACGAGGAGCCCCAGTGACGTTCATGATCACACGGCTGTCATGAACACACGGGCAGTCATGATCGCATGGCCCCGTCATCTGCCGCGTCCAACGTATCCTTAACGATTCACCACTGGCCACGAAACGGGTTCTGTCGCACAGTGTACGCGCTCACCGACAGGCCCCACCCACTCGGCCCAAGGTAGCGATATCGCGGGCTCACAAGGCCACAAGACGGATTTCGGAAACACCATGAGTACGCACAACGTCTGGACACACAAGGGCACCTTTCTGCTGGCCGCCGTCGGCTCGGCGGTGGGGCTCGGCAATCTCTGGCGCTTTCCCTACCTGACAGGCGAGAACGGCGGCGGCGCCTTCATTCTGATCTACGCCCTGACCATTTTCGCCGTCGGCATTCCGATCCTGATCGCCGAAACCATGCTCGGGCGCGCCAGCCGCAGAAGCCCGATCATGGGCATGCGCTTTCTGATCCGCACCCACAAGACCTCCCGCGCCTGGGAGTCGATCGGCTGGCTGGGTGCCGCGGCCGCCTTTCTGATCCTGAGCTTCTATTCGGTGATCGCCGGCTGGGCCATTCACTACACTTGGCAGATGCTCACCGGCTCGCTGGTCGGCGCCGACGCCGCCACCATCGGCGCCGGCTTCGATGCGCTGCTGGCCTCGCCGGGCCTGCTCACGCTCTATCACACCCTGTTCATCATCGCCTCGGGGCTGATCGTCGGTCTGGGCATCCACAGGGGTATCGAAAGCGGCCTGCGCATCATGATGCCGGCGCTGTTCGTGATCCTGCTGGTGGTGCTGGGCTACGGCATCGCCAACGGCGACTTCGGCGCGGCGGCAAGCTTCCTGTTCACCTTCAATCTGGCCGACCTGAGCCTGGAGGGCTGGCTGCAGGCCATGGGCCAGTCGTTCTTCACCCTGAGTCTCGGCATGGGCGCGATCATGGCCTACGGCGCCTACATGTCCAGCGAGGCTTCGCTCAGCCGCACCGCCTTCGCCGTAGCCTTCGTCGATACCGCGGTGGCCATGGTGGCGGGTCTGGCGATCTTCTCACTGGTGTTCGGCGCCGGCCTCGACGCCGGTGCCGGCCCGGGTCTGATGTTCGTCACCCTGCCGCTGGCCTTCGCCGAGATGCCCTTCGGCGCGCTGATCGGCGGCGTGTTCTTCATCCTGGTGCTGGGGGCGGCCATCAGCTCCTCGATCTCGCTGATCGAGCCGGTGGCCGCCTTCCTCGTCGAGCGCTTCGACCTCACCCGTCCCCAGGCGGTGTTCGCCATGGTGGTAGCCAGCTGGGCGCTGGGCCTGCTGACGGTGATGAGCTTCAACATGTGGGCCGAGGCCAGCCCCTTCCACACTTTGTTCGGCCGCAGCGCCTTCGACTTCATCGAACTGCTGACCAATATCTTCATGCCGCTGGGCGGCCTGCTGATCGCGCTGTTCGCCGGCTGGGCGCTGACCCACTCCGAGGCGATGAAGGAAATGCGCACCAGCGAAACCTGGTTCCAGGTGTGGCGCTTCCTGGTACGCTTCGTGGCGCCCGCTGCGGTCGCCTTCGTCTTCCTGCGCACCATTCCGCAGGTGGAAGGCTATCTGATACCCGCCGTCGGTGCCCTGGTCATCGTCGGCGCCTTTGCCGCCGGCCGCACCTTCCTGGCCGAAAACAGTCAGCAACAGTAGCAGCACGAGAAAACCGTCGCCGCCAGGAGCGGCGACTCGATATACGCCACCCGGCCTCGCGCCATGCGCAGGGGCTGGGTGCATAACAAAGATATAAAAGTGCAGGAACCAACATGCCATCCATCATCGACGTCCGACACGTCTACAAGGCCTTCGGCGGCCTGAAGGTCATCAACGACTGCTCGATCCAGGTCGAGAAGGGCTCCATTACCGGCTTGATCGGCCCCAACGGGGCCGGCAAGTCGACGCTGTTCAACATCATTGCCGGCGCCCTGCCGCTGGACAGCGGCCAGATCCTGCTCGACGGCGAGGACATCACCAACCGCCCCGCCAACGAGCTGTTCCACAAGGGCCTGCTGCGCACCTTCCAGATCGCCCATGAGTTCTCCCACATGACCGCGCTGGAGAATCTCATGATGGTGCCGCCCAAGCAGGCCGGAGAGAGCCTGTTCGACGCCTGGCTCAAGCCGGGTCTGGTGCGCCAGCAGGAAGCCGAGGTTCGGCGCAAGGCCCTCGAAGTGATCGACTTCATCGGCCTGCACCACGTGCGCAACGAGCTGGCCGGCAACCTCTCCGGCGGCCAGAAGAAGCTGCTCGAGCTGGGCCGCACCATGATGACCGACGCCCGCGTGGTGCTGCTCGACGAGATCGCCGCCGGGGTCAACCGCACCCTGCTGGGCGACCTGGTCGAGAACATCGAGCGACTCAACCGCGAGATGGGCTACACCTTCCTGGTCATCGAGCACGACATGGACATGATCGCGCGCCTGTGCGATCCGGTGATCGTGCTGGCCCAGGGCAGCGTGATGGTGGAAGGCACCATTGAAGAGATTCAGAACAATCCTCAGGTGATCGAGGCCTACTTTGGTTCTACCGCGGCCTGAGGGGCTCCACCGCGGCCTGAGGGGTTCTACCGCGGCCTGAGGGCGAGGCCACGCCTGCCCACGGTCTCGGAACAGCCACAAGAAGAACAGTAACGACAGCGCAGAGACTCCACGATGCCATTACTCGAAGCACGCGACGTGCACGGCGGCTACGGCGGCATGAACATCCTCAACGGGGTGGACATGTCGATCGAGGCCGACGAGGTCGGTGTGATCGTCGGCCCCAACGGCGCCGGCAAATCGACCATGCTCAAGGCCATCTTCGGCCTGCTCACCGTCAGCCAGGGCGAGATCCTGCTGCGCGGCGAACCGATCCACAACCTGCCGCCCAACAAGCTGGTGCAGCGGGGCATGGGCTTCGTGCCCCAGGAGAAGAACGTCTTCCCCAGTCTCACGGTGAAAGAGAACCTGGAGATGGGCGCTTTTCTCAAGCCGAACAACGTCAAACGGATGCTCAAGCAGGTCTACGACTTCTTTCCTCCGCTCTACGACAAGCGCCACCAGCCCGCCGGCGAGCTCTCCGGCGGCCAGCGCCAGATGGTCGCCATGGGCCGCGCACTGATGGCCGAGCCCGAGGTGCTGCTGCTCGACGAGCCCACCGCCGGCCTCTCACCGCTCTACATGAACGAGATCTTCGAGCGCGTGAAGGAGATCAACGCTGCCGGCGTCGGCATCCTCATGGTAGAGCAGAACGCCAAACAGGCCCTGGCCATCGCCGACAAGGGCTTCGTCCTGGCGGCCGGCAAGAACCGCTTCACCGACACCGGCGCCGCCCTGCTCGCCGACCCGGAAGTGGCCAAGAGCTTCCTGGGCGGTTGAGCCCGGAGCCCGTACTGGAGAGTAAGTCGTGAACGAACTGGTATTCTTCATCAACAACGTGATCATTGCCGGCAGCGTGACCGGTTCGATCTACGCCATCGGCGCCATCGGCGTGACGCTGATCTTCAGCATCATGCGCTTCGCCCACTTCGCCCATGCCGACATGATGACCTTCGGCGCCTTCATGGTACTGCTGCTGACCCTGGCCTTCCCCGGCGTGGGCGGCGTGGTGGGCCTGCCCACTCCCATCGTCATGCTGCCGCTGGCGATGATTCTCACCGCCGCGCTGGCCGTGGGTATCGACAAGGCGTTCTACAAGCCGCTGCGGGCCCATGGGGTCAAGCCCATCGTCATCGTCATCGGCTCGCTGGGCGTGACCCTGATGCTGCAGGGGCTGATTCGCCTGTTCGCCGGCACCAGCGCTCAGAACATGTACATGGCCGGCGAGCGCAAGGAGATCTACCGCCTCGACGTGCCGTTCGAGCTGGCCACCCGGCCGATCATCGTCACCGAGCCGCAGATCATCCTGTTCATCCTGACCATTGCCTGCGTGGTGGGGCTGCACGTGTTCCTCAACCGCACGCGGCTGGGCAAGGCCATGCGCGCCATGTCCGACAACCCGGACCTGGCGCGGGCCTCAGGCATCAACACCAACTACATCGTCTCGGTGACCTGGGTGATCGCCGGCAGCCTGGCGGCCATTGCCGGTACCCTGCTGTCGCTAGACGTGACCTTCAAGCCCGACCTGAGCTTCTTCCTGCTGCTGCCGATCTTCGCCGCGGCCATCGTCGGCGGCGTCGGCCACCCCTACGGCGCCATCGCCGGCGGTTTCGTGGTGGGCTTCGCCGAGACCCTGGCGGTGTTCAACTGGGCGGTGCTGCTGCGCCCCATCGCGCACCTGTTCCCCGAGTGGATCGAGATCCCGCGCAACCTCGCCTTCGTCGGCACCGAATACAAGATCGTGGTGCCCTTCTTCATCCTGGTGGCGATCCTGGTGTGGCGCCCCACCGGCATCTTCAAGGGTAAGGTGATCTGATGAACGCTCAACGTACCGAACGCCGGGAAGACACCGTTGTCGCGCCGTCGCGCTTCCCGCTGCGTGAAATCGTCCTGTTCGGCGCCCTGCTGGCGGTGATCCTTGGCATCTATATGGTGATGGGCACCGCCTACAGCACGCGCATGCTGGTGGAAGCCTCCTGCTACGCCATCCTGGCCCTGGGTCTGACCATCCAGTGGGGCTATGCCGGTCAGTTCAACGCCGGTGTGATGGGCTTCGTCGCCCTGGGCGGCTTCTCCGCCATGCTCTTCAGCGTGCCGGTCAACAACGCCTTCTGGGGCACCGAGCTGCCCGGCGAGCTGGGCCGGGTACTGCTCTACGGCGCGGCCGCAGCGGTGGTGGTGTACGGCGCCACCAAGCTCGACCGCATCGGGGTGCCGAAGAAGCTGCGCACCGTCATCGCCATCGTGCTGGCCGTGGTGCTCTATCTGGTGGTGATCAGCATGCTGCGCAGCGTGACCGGCGAGATCCAGTCCCGCGCCGGCTTCATCGGCGGCTTCGGCCTGCCCGCCTGGACCGGCTGGATCTTCGGCGGCGCCCTGGCCGGGGCCGTGGGCTACTTCATCGGCCATATCTGCCTGGGCCTGCGCAGCGACTACCTGGCCATCGCCACCCTCGGCATCGCCGAGATCATCAAGGCCTTCCTCAAGAACTCCGACTGGCTGACCCGCGGCACCGCCACGGTATCGCCGCTGCCCTGGCCCACCCCGGGGCCCAGCGAGCTGGGCTTCACCCTGGCCCGGGCGTTATACCTCTCGGTCACAGCAGCGATGATCGCGGTGATCTTCTTCCTGTTACACCGCGCCTATCACGCCCCCTGGGGCCGCATGATCCGGGCCATTCGCGACAACGAGATCTCCGCCTCGGCGATGGGCAAGGACATCAACAAGCGCCGCCTGGAGATCTTCGTGCTGGGCTGCATCCTGATGGGCATTGGTGGTGGGGCGCTGGCCTCGTTCAACAGCCTGTTCGACCCCAACGGCTACCTGCCGCTGAACCACACCTTCCTGGTGCTGGTGATGGTCATCCTGGGCGGCCCGGGCAACAACCTGGGCACCATCTTCGGCGCCGTGGCGGTGTACATCATCTGGCTGATGTCCGAGCCGCTGGCACTGTTCCTGATGCAGGGTGCGGTGAGCATCGGCGAGGGCTGGTTCGGCTGGCAGCCGCCGGGCAACCTCGACAGCCGCGCACTGCAGGCGCGGGTATTCGTGATCGGCCTGCTGATCACCCTGGTGCTGCGCTTCGCTCCGAATGGATTACTACCCGAAAAAGTGAAACACCACGGGTAGAGAGGAAACCAACGTCCAATAAGAAAGGCCTCGGCAAATGCCGAGGCCTTTCAGTTTGCGGTCAGACCGAAGCGATGCTTAGAGGTCGACCAGGCCCTTGCTGACGAAGGCGCCGTCCTCTACCACCATCTCGACCACTACGCCCGGTACGTCGCCGTTCTCGTCGAACTCATGGCTACCGGAAGCGCCTTCGTAGTTGATCTCTTCGCCTGCGGCGATCAGCTCGACGGCCTTTTCCCACTCGCCCGGCAGGATCACTTCGCCCGGAGCGGAGGAGACGCTGCGCAGGGCCTGGGAGAGGCCTTCACGCTCGGCGCTGCCGTTCTGCTCGATGGCCAGTGCCAACAGGAAGGCGGCATCGTAGGCCTGGGCCG
Organism: Halomonas sp. MCCC 1A11062; assembly: GCF_021404355.1. NCBI lineage: Bacteria > Pseudomonadati > Pseudomonadota > Gammaproteobacteria > Oceanospirillales > Halomonadaceae > Halomonas > Halomonas sp. MCCC 1A11062. The sequence goes on along the minus strand of NZ_JABFTW010000018.1, from coordinate 13,510 downwards.
CGAACACCGCGGTGGGGTCGAGGCCGGCTGCCTGGGCAGCCTCGGCGAAGATCTCGGTGCCCGGCAGTTCGGGGCTGCCCGGACGGGTAGCGATCATGCCTTCGAGCACGTCGGCACCCACTGCCTCGACCAGCGAGGAGCCCACCATGCCATCGGCGCCGGCATACTGGGTGAACATGCCACCCTCATAGGCCTGACGCAGAATGGTCTGGCCCGAGCCGTCGGCGTAGGCCAGCACCACCAGGGTTTCGGCACCACTGGCGGAGAGCGAGCCCAGCTCGGAGCGGTAGTCGGCGCGGCCATCCTCATGGGCCACGTTCTCAGCCACCAGGCCGCCACCCGCCTCGAAGGCTTCGGTGAAGGCATCCGCCAGGCCACGACCGTAGTCGTTGTTGACGTAGGTGACCGCGACCTCATCGAAGCCCTTGTCGAGCATCAGCTTGGCCAGGATCTCACCCTGATAGGAGTCCGAAGGTACGGTACGGAACACCAGGTCGTTGTCGTCGAGCTCGGTAACCGCCGGTGCGGTGGAAGCCGGCGACACCATCACCACCCCACCGGGAATGGCGGCACTGTTGGCCGCTGCCACGGTGGCACCGGTACACAGCGCACCGACGATGGCCGTGACGTTCTCGGTGTTGACCATGCGGTCGGCCGCGTTGGAAGCCGCCGAGGCGTCGCTACAGGTGGTGTCGGCGCTGGGCATGACCAGCGTCTGTCCGCCAAGAATGCCGCCCTGCTCATTGATCTGCTGAACCGCCAGCCGCGCGCCGTCATAGATCGGCGGCGTCAGGCTCTCGATGGGGCCGGTAAAGCCGCCGATGAAGCCGATCTTCACTTCCGCCTGCGCCGCGCCAACGAATGCTACGCTGGTGGCTGCGATCGCCATCGCTAGAACGCTTTTCTTCATGGTTGTTCTTCTCACTCTGGTTTTAACGTCTGGTTTATTACGTCTGGTTACCAAGGACAGACACACACCCTAAATCTGGAAGCCTATGAGGCAAAACACAAGCCCCCCATACCAACGATCTAGCCCGGAACTACAACGCCAACTCCCTATCGGAGATGAACAATCCCGTTTCGGCACAAACGTCGGGCGCGACCTGCAAGAAACGCCGCCGCCGGCCTTCGCCTATACTGATTGACCCGTCATGCCATCCGACAGGAGGCACCCATGCGCTCCGCTCTCCCACCCCTTGCGCTGCTGGTATCGCTCGGCCTGGCCACCGGCGCTCACGCCTTCACTCCCGCCGGCAACGACATCGTCTACGAAGTAGGCGACGAAACCTTCGAAGGCTACTACGCCGCCGCCAGCGGAGAGGCCAGCGGCACGGTACTGATCGTTCACGACTGGAACGGGCTGGACGACTACGAACGTCAGCGCGCCGACATGCTGGCCGAGCAGGGCTATGACGCCTTCGCCGTGGACCTGTTCGGCCAGGGCAATCGCCCCGAGACCCTCGACGCCCGCCAGGAAGCCACCCGCGCGCTCTACTCCGACCGCGAGCGCATGCGCGAGCTGACCCTGGCCGGCCTGGCCGAGGCACGCGAACAGGGCGCCGCGGAGAGCGTCGTCATCATGGGCTACTGCTTCGGTGGGGCCGTGGCGCTGGAGATCGCCCGTTCGGGCGAGGCCGACGACGTGGCTGGCTACACCAGCTTCCACGGCGGCGTGGCCACACCGGACGGCCAGGAGTGGCCCGAAGAGGTGCCGCCGCTGCTGATCGCCCACGGCGGCGCCGACACCAGCGTCACCATGGAAGACGTCAGCGGGCTGGTCGAAGAGCTCGAGGCCATCGAGGCCACCTACGAGATCCAGATCTACTCCGGCGCTCCCCACGGCTTCACCGTGTTCGGCGACGAACGCTACCAGCAGCGCGCCGACGAGAAGTCCTGGGCAGCCTTTCTGAGCCTGTTAGAGGAGGTGCTATGACCCGGCGATTCCGCCCCCTGCCGCTGACCGAGCTGAGCGGCAGCCATCACGAGATCGGCGCCCAGCACGGCCGCATTCACCGCCAGCTGATCCAGCGCGGTATCGACGTCTACGGGCAGCTGTTTCACGACTTCGTCGGCATTCGCTGGGAAGAGGCCCGCGACCGGGCCTGCCACTTCGAGGCGCAAATCGCCCAGGGCTTTCCCGCCATTCTCGAAGAGATGAACGGCATCGCCTGGGGCGCAGGCGTCGACTTCCTCGACATCCTGACGCTCAACTGCCGCAGCGAAATCGCCCTGACCCAGGCCAGCGGCGGCTGCTCGGCCTTCTCCCTGCAGCGCCACGGGCAACAGTGGCTGGCACAGAACTGGGACTGGCGCAGCGACCAGCTCGACAACGTGGTCGCCCTGCACGTGCACGGCGATGGCAAGCCAGCGCTGATTAGCATCGGCGAGGCCGGCATGGTAGGCAAAGTGGGGATGAACGAGCGGGGCATCGGCGTATGCCTCAACGCCATTCGCTCGCAGACCTGCGGCAGCGGGTTGCCGATCCATATCGCCCTGCGCAAGATCCTGGAGAGCGAAGACATGGAGAGCGCCCTTGCCGTGGCCACTCACGACCGGGTCTGCTCGCCCGCCCACTTCCTGCTCGCCAGCGCTCAGGTCGGCAACGAAGGGGGCCAGGCCGTGGGGCTCGAGGTTCAGCCCGGCGAGCCGGGGCGAATCGCGCCGCGCAGCGGCATCGTCACCCACACCAACCATCTCTACGCCGACAACACCCCCTGCCCGGTGCAGGACTATCCCCGGGTCGACTCACAGCCGCGGCTGTGCCGCCTCGACGCGCTGCTGCACGACGAGCTGCCGTCGAACGCTCCCCTCGACGAAGCGCGCCTGTTCGACGTGCTCAGCGACCATCAGGGCGCGCCGCTGTCGATCTGTCGTCACTTCAATCCCGACCAGCCCGCCGAAGAGCGCATGGAAACCCTCTTCTCGGTAGTGATGAATCTGAGCGAGCGCCGCCTGACTGTGCGCCACGGCAAACCCTGCGAAAGCGATGACAGTCTGAGCGTCACTCTGAGCTGAAGCGCCCCAGCCCCTCGTCACCCAGGCCAGGCTCGAGCAGCTCCCCTTTCAGGTAGCGCTCGGAGGTGAGCATGAACGAGCGCCGGAACAGCTCGTGCCGGGCCTCTTCCCGATGGAGCTGCAGCAACTCGAACTCCTCTTGAGAGAGTGTAGTGTCCTGGCGCGGGTACTCGCGGGCCAGGCGCACCGAGCACGATGTGGCACCACAGATCTGAAGGGCAGGCGTGGCCCCACGGATGGCGGTAGGTGTGAAGTACGACATTGGCGACCTCCGTTAGCGCCATTAATGATAACAATTATCATTAACTATCGGAAATCTAGCCGCTCCTCTGACCTCTGTCAATTACCGACAAGAAAAATCATTCTCATTGGAGCACATGCTTGTTCAGCCTCAGTCGGCCTGGTAAAAAGCAAGAGTTCTCATTCTCATAAGGAAGCGTCACCATGAAAGCCCTATCCGCCCTTCTGCCCGCCCTGCTCGTCAGTCTGATGAGCGCCACCGCCGTTGCCGACTCAGCCCCCGCCCACTTCAAGGGCGAGCCCGCCGACACCCTGGCCCAGGCCGTGGCCAACTTCTCCGAATACAACCAGCGCCTGGCCGAACTGCTGGCCCAGGACGAGCTGGCCATCACCGATCTCGGCACCGTGCACGAGCTGACCTACACCCTGGAGAACGCGCTGGAGAAGATTCAGGAGGAAGTGGAAGCCATGGCGCATACCCTGGAGGAAGTGCACCAGGGCTCGGAGACGGGCGACTTCGAACGAGTGCAGAGCAACGGTGCCGCCTACCTCGAGGCCGCCCAGACGCTGGTGCCCTGAACGGCTCCCCCACCAACCTAGCCGGCCAACGCCTCTTCCACCACCGCTCGCGCTTCCGCACTCATGGGTAGCGTCAGCGCCAGCTCGTGAGCCTTGGGCGACATCTTCTTCCAGGTCATCTGCACGATGCGCACCAGGTGGTCATGCTCCACCTGCTTGGAAAAGTCGGCGAAGTAGTTCTCGAGAAACACCAGGCAAGCACAGTCTTCCACCGCCTGGGTGCCCGGATCGCGGCCCAGGCCCTGCTTGCGGATCATCCGTGACACCTCGGCGGCCTCTTCAGCCGAATAGCCCGCCGCTTCCATCACCCGCGCGGTGGTTTCACCGGCACGTTTGCCCTGATCGCGGCGCCAGGTCAGGTAGCCCACACGTCCCTCGGGGTACTCGTTGCGCGGCACCTCCCAGCGCTGCAGATGCTGCGAGCGCACGGCGATCTGCACCAGCTCGCTGGGCGCTTCGACCACGCGCGCGAGCCAGGCGCTCATGCGCCCCGCATGCCACAGCTCCAGCGGCAGCGTCTCGCCCTCCACCTCTACCTGACGCGGATCCTGCGCATGCAGGGCATCCAGCTCGGTCAGCGCGCGCTGAAAAGGGGTTGGCTCAGTCATGGGGCATTCCTCGTAAATCGTCGTAGTCACAGGATACCGCACCCGGTGGGCAGCTAACGAGCCGGGACATGAACAAGAACCACCCGCCCCATGACGAGCCAGGACAAGATGCCGCATCGCTTCGCCTTGTTGAGCGATGCGGCATTAACTAGCATTCAAAATGCTTCTTAACAGACGAGGTATGCAGATGAAACTCCTTACCGTGGCCCTTCTACTCGCCCTGCTACCCCTGAGCGTTGCCCAAGCCCAGGAAGAGACCCAGGAACAAGATCAGATGCAGGAAGAAGAACTCGTCGAACAGCTGGAACAGGCCCAAGGCCAGCCCATCGACACCCTCAAACAGGCCGTCGACGCCCTGGAACTCCGCAACGACCTGCTCGAAGTCCTGCTCAGCAAAAATGAGCTCACCGAAGGCGACATGGCCATCATTCAGCAGCTCACCGAGACCATGGAAAACGCGCTGACCAAGATCGACGAAGAGCTCGGCATCATGCGCGAACACGTGCAGGAAGTACGCTCGGGCGCCGATGCTCGTGAGCAGGAGCGTATCCGCGAGAACGGGCAGGAGTACCTGGAACGGATCAAGACGCTGATGCAATAAGCCAGGCCAACGCCCGGCGGAGCGTCGCCGGGCCTACCGTTCCTAGCGCACTAGCATGCGGCCCAACACATCCTGCCCATGGCGGCGGTGCCAGAACACCATTGCCACATGGCCGACGATCAGCGCCAGCAGCAGCCAGCCCAGCTCACCGTGCAGCAGGCTGCCCGCAGCCACCATCCACTCGATACGCTCGCCCTCGAAGCCCGACATCAGCGGAATGCCGAATGGTTCGAAGGCGCGACCCGAACCGTACTGCCGCAGCAGCGCCAGGGTCGGCACCACCAGCATCAAACCGTAGAGTGCCAGGTGCCCCAGGCGCGCTGCCCTGCTCACTGCCGGCGGCTGGCTCGCCCGGCTCGCCAGCGCCCAGAGTACTCGCACCACCACCAGCACCATCAGCAGGAAGCCTGTGGACCGATGGGTCGGCCACAGCAGCTCGTCCAGTGCGCTGTCGCTCAACAGCACCCGAACGCTGGTGGTGGTGAATTGCCAGGCCAGCAGCAGCGCCATACCCCAGTGCAAATAACGATTCACGCGCCCATAGTGGGCGTTCCCTGCAGGGCTCATGACTCATTCCTTATCACGGATCAGGAAGCGGGTTCGTTACGCCTGAAAACCCAACGATAACGACAGAATGAGGAAACCCTGTGAACAATGCGACGGGGCTGCTCGCTTGGGATGGAATGCTTGGCTTGCGCATCCTGTGCTGCGCTCGGCATGATGAATGCCCGAACCCTGACGCGGAGCCAGCATGTCAATCTTCTCTCGCCTGAAAGAAGTGGCCTCTCCCACCATCGGCCTGGGCTGCATGAACCTCTCCCACGGCTACGGCAGCCCGGTGCCCGAAACCGACGCGATACGCGCCCTCGAAGAAGCCTTCGAGATGGGCTATCGCCACTTCGACACCGCCACCCTCTACGGTGCCACCGCCAATGAACGGGTGGTGGGCAAGGCACTGGCGAGCAAGCGCAACGAAATACTGCTGGCCAGCAAGTGCGGCATGGCCATGGACCCGGCGCTGGGCAAGAAAGTGATCGACGGCCGCCCCGAGACGCTGCGCCGCCAGTGCGAAGCGAGCCTCGAACGCCTGAATACCGACCACCTGGACCTCTACTACCTGCACCGGCTGGACCGCCAGGTACCCATCGAAGAGAGCGTCGGTGCCCTCGCTCGACTGGTGGAAGAGGGCAAGATTCGCGCCATCGGGCTCTCGGAAATCTCCGCCGTCACCCTGCGCCGCGCCAGAACCGAACACCCCATTGCCGCCGTGCAATCCGAATACTCGCTGTGGACCCGCAACCCCGAAATCGCCCTGCTCGATGCCTGTCGCGAAGCCAACACCGCACTCGTCGCCTTCAGCCCGCTGGGCCGCGGCTTTCTGGCCGGCGCCGTGACCGATGCCAGCCAACTCACCGAGAACGACGTGCGCCTCGGCATGCCGCGCTTCAGCGCCGACAACCTGCCACGCAACCTGCGCCAGTTGGAAAAGCTCCAGACCATCGCCAGCGAGCAGGAAGTCACCACCGGCCAGCTCGCCCTCGCCTGGCTCACCGCCCAAGGCGACGACGTGATCCCCATTCCCGGCAGCCGCTCCAGCGCGCACATGCGCGAAAACCTCGCGGCGGAAAGCCTACGCCTGGACGCCACCACCCTGGAACGACTCACCGCCCTGTTGACGCCGGACCAGGTCGCCGGCGCCCGCTACAGCGAAGCGCTGCAGAAGGAGATCGATACGGAGGAGTTTGGGGGTAGGCATGCCAGCACTTAGGCATGCTGCGTCTCCTGTGTCGGCAGGTAGGAGTGCAGCGACACATTAGGGAACACCCGGCGCATACCGCTGGGCTCCGGGGCGTGGGCCAGACTCTCATGAGAGTGGGTGATAAGCGAGGCATTGGATGGCTTCGACGCGAGAGTCATGTCATTCCCAAGGCGAGGGAATGATCCCATCATCGATTCGTCTCTGAGTCTGACTGCGAAAGGTTGCCGGATCGCCCACCACCTCCTCGGCCCATGCCGACTCTACGATTGGCGCATGGAAATCCCGGCTGCGATCACGGCCGCAGTCTTTGCAGCTGGCGCGCCACCAGACCATGACCTCCCCCTTGCCGGAGAAGCCAGCTACCAGGTAGTGGCGGTATTGGGACGGGGGGAAATCCCGATACCACTGCTGCAGTAGAGCATCCGTATCCGGCAGTGCCAGATCGATCTCGTAGAAGGCCTGGGTACGATAGGAGAACCAGCGCGCCTGCACCGAGGAAGGAGCGGGCATAGGATGGGCCAGTACATTCACTCCCCCTACCCGGGGTGGCCTGTACTCGAAACCGGAGCTGATGTTGCCCGCACGTGCACTCCAAGAATGGTCGAAGGTCAGCTCCTCCACCCAGATGGGCCAACCCGTAGGCCCACCAACGGGCTGTACGGCAAAATCATAGCGTCGAGGTTCCGCCTCGCAGGCGGCAGTCAATAGCAACAGTGACAGCAGCAGCCCGTGGCGTAGGCATGCCATCCACTTAGGCATGCTGCGTCTCCTGTGTCGGCAGGTAGGAGTGCAGCGACACATTAGGGAACACCCGGCGCACACCACTGGGCTCCGGGGCATGGGCGAAGCGATCCCTCAGGCTGTAGGGGGCTAGAAACGTAGCCATATCCTTCACCACGGAGAGGGGAATACGCCTTCATTGACGTACTCTTGGATATGCTCACGGTACCAGTCAGGATTTCCCTCTACCTGCTCAGCCCACGCGGACTCCACGATTGGCGCATGAAAATCCCGACTGCGATCACGACCGCAGTCTTTGCAGCTGGCGCGCCACCAGACCATGACCTCCCCCTTGCCGGAGAAGCCAGCTACCAGGTAGTGGCGGTATTGGGACGGGGGGAAATCCCGATACCACTGCTGCAGTAGAGCATCCGTATCCGGCAGTGCCAGATCGATCTCGTAGAAGGCCTGGGTACGATAGGAGAACCAGCGCGCCTGCACCGAGGAAGGAGCGGGCATAGGATGGGCCAGTACATTCACTCCCCCTACCCGGGGTGGCCTGTACTCGAAACCGGAGCTGATGTTGCCCGCACGTGCACTCCAAGAATGGTCGAAGGTCAGCTCCTCCACCCAGATGGGCCAACCCGTAGGCCCACCAACGGGCTGTACGGCAAAATCATAGCGTCGAGGTTCCGCCTCGCAGGCGGCAGTCAATAGCATCAGTGACAGCAGCAGCCCGTGGCGTAGGCATGCCATCCACTTAGGCATGCTGCGGCTCCTGTGTCGGCAGGTAGGAGTGCAGCGACACGTTAGGAAACACCCGGCGTACACCACTGGGCTCTGGGGCATGGGCCAGGCTTTCCTGGCAATGCGAGGTAACCATGCCTTTCATCATGGTGAGGGAATCACCCCCTCATCGATATATTCCTGAGTACGATTGCGATACCGACCAGGGTCCCCCTCTGCCTCCTCAGCCCAGGCCGACTCCACGATTGGCGCATGGAAATCCCGGCTGCGATCACGGCCGCAGACTTTGCAGCTGGCGCGCCACCAGACCATAGCCTCCCCCTTGCCGGAGAAGCCAGCTACCAGGTAGTGGCGGTATTGGGACGGGGGGAAATCCCGGTACCACTGCTGCAGTAGAGCATCCGTATCCGGCAGTGCCAGATCGATTTCGTAGAAGGTCTGGGTACGGTAGGAGAACCAGCGCGCCTGCACCGAGGAAGGAGCGGGCATAGGATGGGCCAGTACATTCACCCCCCCTGCCCGGGGTGGCCTGTACTCGAAACCAGAGCTGATGTTGCCCGCACGTGCGCTCCAAGAATGGTCAAAGGTCAGCTCCTCCACCCAGATGGGCCAACCTGTAGGCCCACCAACCGGCTGTACGGCAAAATCATAGCGTCGAGGTTCCGCCTCGCAGGCAGCGGTCAATAGCAACAGTGATAGCAGCAGCCCGTGGCGTAGGCATGCCACCCACTTAGGCATGCTGCGGCTCCTGTGTCGGCAGGTAGGAGTGCAGCGACACATTAGGGAAGACCCGGCGCACACCGCTGGGCTCCGGGGCATGGGCGAAGCGATCCCTCAGGCTGTAGGGGTGCTGACGGTGAGACGTATGGATGTAGCCGGCAAAGTGTTCATGAGACATGTCCAGCATCCACTGACGCCCGCGTCGGCTGCCGTTTTGCCACCACTCGTCAATCAGGGTTTGCAGCTCGGTGGGAATCGCATGATCCGGATCGGTGTCGTCCAGGTCGCGCAAAGGGACCCAAGCTCTCTTCGCCTCTTCGTGCATCTGGTGCAGGGCGTAGATGGCCAGCTCCTTTCGTGTGGCCCGGCGTTCGATCTCGAGCACGTCCCGGCCATCCACGCGAATGTCGAGCCCTCTGGCCTGCGCTTCCGCCTGGGCCCGGCGAATCGTCTCTCCATTGGCCCCCAGCCCAGCACGGCGACGCACGATCAGCTCCTCATGGTTGGCAAAGCCCAGATCGAGATTGGGGTTCTCATAGCCACCGCCGATATCGGCGTGTACACCTGGAAGCGCAATCTCGGCGAAGTTGCCGGGGTGGTTGCCCTGGGCATCGGCAATGCTGTTGAGCGGGAAGTTGCGGCGGATCTCGTGATGGGCGGTGAGCTGCACCACGCGCGCGGCACTACCCGAGGCGATGTAAAGGTCGAAATCGAGGTTACTGTCGGTACCAGGCCGGTAGAAGCTGCCCACGGTATCGAACAGCCCGACGAAGCGAACCTGCGGGAAAGGTATGGGCCTGGGCGGAAAGGCCAGAATGCGGCGCAGCGGTGGTTGATACATTGACCTGACGAGGCGAAAGTCCGGTACCAGTAGAGTTTCCGGCCAGCGATGGATCAAATTGACGAAGTGCCTGGCCAGAGCCGCACCGCGGCTGAAGCCAAATACATCGAAGGTTACCAGCGAATCGCGGGGGTTGGCCTCCAGGATCTGGCGGACCTCGGTCAGCGCCTGTTCGATACGCGCATGGCCACCCTCCGGCCCGACCCCGGTGCCCATGCCGATGGCGTTCTCAGGAGCCACGAAGCCATCTTCGCTCTCCCGACCGGCAATTGTGCCCACACCTTGGATATAGACAGGGTAATAGCCGTTAGCCGCATCGTTCGGATACAAGTCATGCAGCTTGGCCACATTGGTGATATCGCGGTCGGGCAGTTGCCGGTCGTTGTGCATGTTGTTGCCGGTGCCATCGAAGAACACACCGATTTGCAGCGTGCGTGGTTTCTCCGGGGTATCGGGGATAGGCGGTTCAGGCCGGTACTCTTGGGGTGGTGTCCGGTCATCCGCTGGCCGTGAAGCGGAGCGGGACGACACGGGGCGCTCGGCTTGTCGTAAGCGCTCCTCCTCCCAGGGGTCTAAAGGATCGGGGTCGAAGCGTTCGTCCAGCCGGGTTTTCATGGCATCCTTTTCCTTTTTCAGGCTCCACGCTGCGCGTGGGGCTTTTTGTAATAGCGCGTCCAAGCAAGTTGGCCCAGCGCCGGAGAGGCACCATATAGCTTATCGATTTGAGCAAGCAGCGAAATGGCACATTTCCTACAAAGGCCGTATGCAATCTCTGACAATTAGGCTAGGTACTGCACTCTGTTCGCTTTGCTGTAGTTCCCATCAGGCAATACGTGCGTGCCACTACACATTTGCCTCAACCAGCTTCATACCGAAGCGATTGTTTCTACCCACGCGGCCCATGCGGGCCGCGACTGGCCGCGACCTCCATAGCGTCGAGTGTTCCGAGTTCGTTTCTATCCGCGCGACCCGTGCGGGCCGCGGCTGCCGTGTGCTTCGTTCGCTTGACCGATATAGGCCATGTTTCTACCTATACGGGCCACGACGTATCCATGTCCTCATGGCCCAGCATCTCGAGCCAGTTTCTACCCACGCGATCCGTGCGGGCCGCGACGCTGTGACCTCGACCACATGCCCTTTGCCGTACTTGTTTCTATCCACACGGCCCGTGCGGGCCACGACATCACGCCCGAGTCGGACACCATGGCCACGAAGATGTTTCTATCCGCATGGCCCGTGCGAGCCGCGACACGGCATCACCGCAGCCGATGCCAAGAAGTGGCTGTTTCTATCCACGCGACCCGTGTGGGCCGTGACGCGTATGGCGCGGTATTAACCTGGGCATAGTTGCCGTTTCTATCCGCGCGACCCGTGCGGGCCGCGACACCGACGAGCCTCGCCCGAGCCAGTGGCATGAGTGGTTTCTATCTGCGCGACCCGTGCGGGCCGCGACTAGCTCAGTGGTTAGAGCGTTGGGTTGTGGCCCCGTTTCTATCCGCGCGGCCTGTCCGGGCCGCGCCCCTTGATGATGCTAGCAGGACCAATGACGCGATGGCGTTTCTATCCGCGCGGCCCGTGCGGGCCGCGACAGGTCGCCCTGGGCGTTCGCCCGTAGCCTTTGGGCTGTTTCTATCCACGCGACCCGGGCGGGCCGCGACCGTTCGCCGTGGCGGTGATGGCCTACCTATCGCTGTTTCTATCCGCGCGGCCTGTGCGGGCCGAGACGGGATCGAACCCCGCTCGAGCACTTGCGACAACGTTTCTATCCGCGCGACCCGTGCGGGCCGCGACCTGGTCTCCGGCCCGTGCAGGCAGACCAGAGCGGCGTTTCTATCCGCGCAACCCGTACGGGCCGCGACCCCAACTGGAGGTTGAGCAAGCGGCCGCTGATCAGTTTCTATCCGCGCGGCCCGTGCGGGCCGCGACCCCAAGCCCGGCCGCCTGCGCGGTGACGACCTACCCGTTTCTATCCGCGCGGCCCGTGCGGGCCGCGACACGCTGCAGATCCCGCAGCTCTCGTTCCAGGACCCGTTTCTATCCGCGCGGCCCGTGCGGGCCGCGACCGCAGGGCCTTGTCGACCCGCTTGGCATCCTCGCGTTTCTATCCGCGCGGCCCGTGCGGGCCGCGACCGGCAACCTCGGCAAGAGCCTGCCCGCGAACTGGTTTCTATCCGCGCGGCCCGTGCGGGCCGCGACCTCCAGCTGAATACGTGCCAGCCATTGAGCGCGTGTTTCTATCCGCGCGGCCCGTGCGGGCCGCGACCCGGTGGACTTGATCTCTTCGGTCGCCTTCTCGCAGTTTCTATCCGCGCGGCCCGTGCGGGCCGCGACTTTGGCCGCCTTCCCAGCGCTGGCACCAGGCGTGGTTTCTATCCGCGCGACCCGACAGATTCGGGGCCTTGGTGCCTTGGCCGCGTTTCTATCCGCGCGGCCCGTGCGGGCCGCGACCATCGGCACGGCCGTAGTTGGCGATCGGCACGATGTTTCTATCCGCGCGGCCCGTGCGGGCCGCGACTCTTTCCCAAGACCAAGCAGGTCAAGTTCGTGGGGTTTCTATCCGCGCGGCCCGTGCGGGCCGCGACCGCCGACGCGAAACATCAGGTTGCCGGTGTTGCGGTTTCTATCCGCGCGGCCCGTGCGGGCCGCGACCCACAGCATCCGGCTCCTTGAGGCTGCGACCGCGTTTCTATCCGCGCGGCCCGTGCGGGCCGCGACCTCGCACATCGAGCAAGGCGGCGAAGTCCACGCCTGGTTTCTATCCGCGCGGCCCGTGCGGGCCGCGACACGACGTCGTCGAGCAATATGTTGCGCCAAGTGGCGTTTCTATCCGCGCGGCCCGTGCGGGCCGCGACCCGGGCCATTGCGCCTTCGGCTTCGAGGTCGATGCCGTTTCTATCCGCGCGGCCCGTGCGGGCCGCGACGTTTGAACCACTGGTGCCGAAGCGGTGCCCCTGGTTTCTATCCGCGCGGCCCGTGCGGGCCGCGACGCTCCATGGGGGCCATCTGCTCGGGCCCCCAGTGGTTTCTATCCGCGCGGCCCGTGCGGGCCGCGACTCTTTGATGAATTCTAACTCGTACTTCTCAAACTGTTTCTATCCGCGCGGCCCGTGCGGGCCGCGACATGGGCTAACGAGTTCACGCCTGACGCTATAGGGTTTCTATCCGCGCGGCCCGTGCGGGCCGCGACTCTTCAGAAGAAAGGTACGCGTGCTTTTTTCGAAGTTTCTATCCGCGCGGCCCGTGCGGGCCGCGACCGACGGCGCCCCCGCTGTCCCCGCTACTGCCGGAGTTTCTATCCGCGCGGCCCGTGCGGGCCGCGACTAGTTTCTGGCGCATCCGCTAACCATTCCTCGGCGCGTTTCTATCCGCGCGGCCCGTGCGGGCCGCGACGCTATCATGGCCGTCAGCCCGGCGGCCAGTCGCAGCGCGTTTCTATCCGCGCGGCCCGTGCGGGCCGCGACCTGGATCAGCTGGCTCAGCTGACGGAATCCAATGAGTTTCTATCCGCGCGGCCCGTGCGGGCCGCGACCCGCCCTCAGAGGTGCCGCGCGGCCCCCACTTGTCAACGCCGACTGAAAAGTGACCCCCTTTGGGCGTAGAACGCCGAAATAAAAGTGACCCCCTAGGCCCGCTGGGTTATTTCATGGTTGTTGAAGGTGTGCCGGCCTTGCGCTTGTCCT
>NZ_JABFTW010000017.1:0-102713 GCF_021404355.1 Halomonas sp. MCCC 1A11062 | reverse complement strand
GGGGCGGCAATGCGTAAGCTGATCCATATCGCTTACGGGGTCCTCAAGACGCAAACCGAATATCGGCCACAAACCGCCTGATGGGGCATTTGTGGCCGGTTAGGAGAGATGGTATCTAGGCCTCATCAATGAAATGCCTCATCAATGAAATGCCTCATCAATGAACCTGGGGCGCCGGCCCGATCTCGGCGCAGCGCCCCAATGAAATGAGCTGGATTTCAGCAATATCGAGCAGAGTCTCAGTGCTGGCGCCGTTTCAGTGATAGTGCTTGCTGCAGTTGGCGATCTCACGAGCCATGTCGTCGTCATCGCAGCGGTTGGCAATGTCGCCGAGCGTGACCACACCAACGAGACTCTTGTCGTCCTGATTGTTGAGCACCACCAGACGCTGCACCTGCTGCTCGCGCATGTTGCGCAGCACGTCCTTCACGTCCTGCTCTTCGAAGGCGTACAGCACGCTAGTGGTAGCAACGCTGCTCGACTTCTCGTCCGGGCTCTTGCCTTCGGCCAGGGCGCGAACCGTGAGATCGCGATCGGTCACGGTGCCCACGATCCGGTCGTTCTCCACTAGCGGCTCGAAACCGGAGTTGTCCTTGCGCATGCGCTCGGCGACTTCACGAATGGATGCATCGGCACTGCAATAATCGGGACGCTTGGTCATGACTTCGCGTACTTGCATGTTCCACCTCCTTTTACGAAACGGTGTACGGCCGAGGACGTACAGCTTCCTGCATAACCCCCTTATTCCGAAAAGGTAGTAATGCACTACGCGCCCATCAAAACGATTTATGTCTTCGTTTATTGCCCAGGGTTACCCAAGTTATCCGCGTTGACGCTCCCGCTCCGACTGCTAGCTTGACTAGCGAAGCCCGGCCCATCGGCTACCCGCGAACAACAAGGAGAGCGCCATGAAAAGAAGGGAATCTTGCGCCTGGCACTGGCTTGGGGCCGTCCCGCTGATTGTGCTTCTCTCTTCACCGAGCCACGCTCAAGATCAGAGGGAAGAAGACGACCTCCCCCGCCTGGAAAGCATGCCGTGCCCCACCGAAGCCCTAGAGGCGCTGGGTGCGACCTGCCACACCTTTCATGCACCCGAGAACTGGCAAGAACCCAACGGCAATCAGGTCTCCTTGCCGGTAGCCGTCATCGAACCCGAGACCCCGGCTGACGAAGCGCCGCCGGTATTCTTCTTTCCCGGCGGCCCGGGCTACTCCTCTCTCGCCAACCGCGACTATCTGGAACAACTGCTGAAGGACATCGGCGAGCGCACCCTGGTAACCATGGACCATCGCGGTTTCACTCATGCCGAGCCGGCGCTCGAGTGTCCCGACTATGCAGCGGTTTCGCCTTATCACAACATTCTGCATACGCCGGCGATCACCGCTTCGCTGGAGCCGATGCATCGTCTCTCCATCATCACGACCGAAGTGCAGGCGTGCTATCGCAAGCTGATCGACGAAGGCATCGATGTCAGCCAGTACAATGCGCACGCCGTATCACGTGATGTCGACGAAATTCGCCAATTGCTCGGCTACGAGCGCATCGACGCCTTCGGCTCCTCCACCGGCAGCGGCACGCTAGCCTCGTTCATCCAGTACCATCCTGAGAGCATTCGTGCCGCCATCTTCGGCTGGCCCTGGTTCAATCATCTGCGTAACCGCCCGCCAGTCGATGAGCTCTACACCGCCAAGCAGACCTTCACCGACGTACTGGCGCTGTGCGCTGCGGAAGACGAGGCATGCCGGGACATGTTGCCGAACTGGATGCAGGCCTTCGACCGGGCTCGGCGGACGCTGGATAGACGCCCCTTCGTGGCGCATGTCGAGCATGGCGAAGAAGGTGAGAAGGCGCTGTACTTCGACGGCGCCGCCCTCGTCGATACTCTCTATCTGACGCTGGCCTCCGACTATGCCGAGTTTCCCAGCCTGGTAGCCGACATCAAAGCCGGGGATTACTCGCGGCTCGAGGCCTTCTTCCGCATCGAGGACTACGACCCTGAGCCAGAGGCCCCTGCTTATGCACTGGGCTATTTCCTGGCTCACGTATGCAGCGACATGGGCAGCAACCGACCCAGCCAGGATGACTCCATTGCAGCCGTGCAGCGCGAACCTGCCGTGCTGGGATTCGAGCCGCCCTGGCTTTGCGCCTGGTGGGGAGAGGATGGCGACGTACCGGCCGAGCACAACGATCCCCCCGTGAGCGAAACACCGGCACTGGCGATTCACGGACAAATGGATCCCTGCTGTGGCACCCGCTGGAGGCAGCACCTGCAGCTCACCATGCCCAATCTGCAGTACGTCGAAATGCAGGCTCTTGGGCACAACCCGGTCAACGAGTGCCGCTCCACGATGATCCAGGCATTTCTCGACGATCCTCATCAGCCCGTCGATGCCAGCTGCCGCGACGAAGTCGAACGCGAGCCGTGGGTAATCGAGCCCCCCGATGTGGCGGCAGAGGAGCGTTCATGAGCGAACCGGCAACTCCCGGCTGGATCCTGCTGCGCGGGCTGGTACGCGAGGCACGCCATTGGGAAGGCTTTCCCGAGCGCCTGGCCCAGGCGCTGCAACAGCCGGCCAGGGCGGTGGATCTTCCCGGCAACGGGGCGCACTGGCGCGAAGCCAGCCCGGCTCACATCGACGGCATGGTCGATGCGCTACGCCGTGAGTTGAACGCGGCGGGCAGCCGTGGCCCGCACCGGGTGCTGGCGATCTCGCTGGGCGGTATGGTGGCGCTGCGCTGGGCACAGCGCTTTCCCACCGAGGTGGAGTGTCTGGTGCTGATCAACTCAAGCCTGCGTGGCACGGCTCCCTTTTATCAGCGCTTGCGCCCACGGCAATACCCACGCCTGCTGATGGCCTTGCTGCTGCCTCTCAGTCATGAGCAGCGCGAGCTCGCGATTTTGCGCATGACCACCCGTCAGCAGAGCGACCTGCACGGCGTGGCGCAGCGATATGCCCGCTGGCAACGCGAAGCGCCGGTGAGCAAGGCCAACCTGATGCGCCAGTTGCTGGCCGCCGCGCGAGGGTTTCCGCTCCCCCGGGCTCTGCCCGGCTTGCCGGCCCTGGTGTTGACCTCGAAAGCCGACCAGATGGTGTCATGGCACTGCTCGCGGCGCATCGCCGAACGCTGGGGCTGGCCACTGCAGTGCCACCTCAGCGGCGGTCATGATCTGCCGATCGACGATCCGGAGTGGGTCATCGCAGCCATACGCCAATGGCTTGAGTCAGGCCTGGCGGGGCGAGCGCAGCAGCCAGGCGGCGAGCGCCACCAGGGGCAGGCCGATGAGCGCCCCGGGCAGAGCGCCCAAGCCAAGGCTGACACCCAGCCCAAGCAGTAGCACCGTGCCGCCCGAGACGATGCGATACGTCCCAGTCGCGGGTTCGACATGCTGCTTGCGATAGCGCTCGAAGAGCAACACCGCAATCATCACCGGCACCACCATCAGCGCACACAGCCCGATCCACTCCAGCCGGCCGACCCAGAACCCCGGCTCGCCCGGCATGCCGGCGTCGATGGGCCAACCCAGGCGTTGCCCCAGCCAGGCGGCCGGCAGTTCGGCCAGCTTGTGCCACAGATAGAGCTGCAGCCCGAAGGCACCGATCATCGCCATCCAGCGCCCCAGGTGCTGACGCTGCAGAAAGCGCCGCACCGGTGTCTCGAAGAGCACCACCAGCCCCACTTGAAACCACATGACGCCAAGCAGCGCCAGGGTCGGCGGCAGCAGGTTGGTATCGCCGCCCGCATCGCCGTTGACCATCGAAGGCGGATAGCCAAGGGCAACGGCGGCCAGCAGCCAGGCCAGCCCGAACAGCATCAGTGCGGCACCGGTACGCCGACCGCTGAAGCGGCTATTCCACCAGGCAATGCCGAGCTGCTGCGGCAACAGCCAGAAGAACAGCGTGTTGATCCAGGCGAAATAGTCGTGCTCCGCGGTCACCAGCCGCCCCAGTATCAGCCACTCCTCGAAGGCAGCGGGGCGCGAACGCAGCAGATCCACCACGGCAATGGCAGCGATCAAAGCTGCCGCCGACCACAAGCCAAAGCGGCGGTCGGCCCAGACGGAGAGCGGCAGCACCAGTTGAACGCCCAGCAGGATCAGCAGAAACCACAGGTGCACGGTCAGCGAATGATTGAGCGGCCCCAGCACGCCATCACGGGTGAAGAAGGAGATGCCAACGAATACGGATAGTACGGCCAGGTAGGTCACGGTGGGGCGGGCCAGCCCCAGCGCGCGGGCAGACCACCAATGCAGGTGAGGATCGCCAGCGCGATAGCGCTCCCACACGCCTTCCGAGCTCACCGCCGCGGAAACGAAGATGAACAGCGGTACGACCTGCACGATCCAGGTGAAATAGCCTGCGGGTGGCCAGGCATCGAGGATGTGGCCGGTCTCCACCAGCATGCCATGCTCGATTCGCGGCAGTGTGGCAACCCAGTGCCCGAGCACCACGATCAATAGCGCAACCGCACGCAATGCATCGGGATATGGATCGCGTGCGTCACTCATGCCCCCTCCTTCCCTGAACGGTTGGCGAAACGCGCGCTTTCGGGCGAAAGCCTAGCGCAAGGCCTTGCATCAGACCAAGCCGATCGATTCGTATTCGAAGTTGGCCATGATCGTTGCTACGTTGTGGAAGCATGGCATCGGCATTTAAGGACAGGTTCAACAATGCAAGGACTCCGCGCCCTCCGAACGCCCCTGTGCATCAGGGTGCGTCGCGCTTCTCTGTTGACGCTCATCGGTGGTTTGCTGGCAAGCTTACCGGCCGCCGCCCAGGCTCAGTCGGGGCAGGTCGGCCTGCCGCGCTTTCCCTCCGTCAGTCCCGACGGCTCCGAGATCCTCTTCAGCTGGCGCGGCGACCTGTGGCGCGCCTCGACGGACGGCGGCACAGCGGTACGCCTGACGCGCCACAACTACGACGACCTGCACTCCAGTTGGAGCCCTGACGGAGAGTGGGTCGTATTCGCGTCGATGCGCGACGGCTACCTCAACCTGTGGCGCATGAATCGCGACGGCAGCCAGCTCACGCAGCTCACCTACGGCGACCAGCACTTGCGCAATCCCACCGTCGGCCTCGACGAGGACGGCGAGCCGGTGATCACCTTCTCGGGTACGCTCGAGGCCGACGTGTACCGCGACCAGCGCCCCTATCGGCTCTCGCCGGAGGGAGGCGAATATACCCGGTTGCACGACGCCTTCGGCTCCGAACCGCAGCTCTCCCCGGATGGCCGACACGTGGTGTTCACCCGGGGCGGGGCCTATCACGACTGGAACCGTCGCCACTACCGCGGCCCCGATGCCATGAACGTCTGGCTGCACGAACTCGGCAGCGATGACTTCGAACCGCTGACCGAACGCGACGGCGACGACGGCATGGCGCGCTGGGTCGACGAGAGCACGCTGCTGTTCATGTCCGACCGCGAGGACCAGACCGTCAACCTCTACCGTATGGAGCTGGATGCCGAGCGCACCATCGAAAGACTCACGCAATTCGATGAGCGCGACCTGGAGTACTTCTCCGTTTCGCGCGACGGCAGCACCGCGGTGCTGCAGGTGTGGGACACTCTGTTGAAGCTGGACCTGGAACAGCCGGACGCCGAGCCCGAACCCATCACCCTGCGCGCACCGGACGACGGGCGCGATACCCATAGCCTGCGGCGCATCGATCGTGACGTCAGCGAGGCGACCCTGAGCCCGGACGGCCAGACCATGGCCTACATCGCCTATGGCCGCGTCTACGTGCGTCATGTGGACGAGCAGAGCCCGACGCTGCTGGTCACCCCTGGCACCCACGCCCGCCATCACAGCCTCGCCTGGTCTCCCGACGGCCTGAGACTCTACTTCGTCAACGACGCCGACGGCAGCGAGTCGATCTATCAGGCGCGGGTCACACTGACCCGGGACGAGGTGCGCCGCACCCATGAGCGACAGCAAGCGCGAGGACGCCCATCGGTTCGCCACTGGGATGGCTCCCCCAACGTCTCGCTCGCTTCGGAAGGCCCCGGCGCAGACCCTGACCTGCCCGATGAACCGGAGCAGGGGAACGACTACGATCCCGACCTGGCCCTTCGCGGCGAGGAACCCGAGGATCCCTTCGCCCCGCAGGATCCCGGCTTCATTCTGGACCCGGTGCTGATTCCCCAACCGGGTGCCCCCACCGACGTGCCGCCACCGCCCCAGGAACCTGCCGTGGAAGTGGAAAGCATTCCCGAGGAAGAACTGGAGGAAGAGCTGCCCGACGACCTGCCGGCGGACCGCGACCCAACCCGCTGGCACGATGCCATTCAGTTCGAGGTGAGTCCGGTGGTGGCCGAGGAGACCAATGACCGCGAGGTTTCACCCTCGCCCGACGGACGCTCCCTGGCCTTCCGCCGTGGGCGCGGCGACCTGGTGATTCGGGACCTGGAGAGCGGCGAGGAGCGCACCCTGGTCGAGGGTTGGGACAGCTTCATGCAGTGGCGCTGGTCGCCCGACAGCCGCTATATCGCCTATTCGCAGAACGATCTCGACTTCAGCGCCAACATCTTCGTGGTGCCGGCTGATGGCTCGGCGGAGCCGGTCAACATCACCCGCCATCCGCGCAACGACCTGAATCCGCGCTGGTCGGCGGACAGCCGCAAGCTGACTTTCATTTCCAATCGCTCCGGCGAGAATTACGACCTTTACCGGGTCTACCTGGATCGCGAGGTCGAGACCTATACCCCGCGCGAGCTCACCAGCTATTACCGCAGCGCAAGGGAGGCGGCGCAGGCGCTTTCACCGCTGCCGGTGACGGACGATGGCGATAACGAGGCGGCGGACCAGGACATCGCGGAACTTGAGCTCGACGACGCCTGGCGTCGCATCGAGCGGGTGACGGCCTCACCGGCGCATCAGACCGCCAACGAGATGACCCCGGGCGGGGACCGTTATGTCTTCAACGCCGGCGGCGAAGGGCTGGTGGCCATGAACTGGGACGGCAGCCAGCGCACCCGCATCGGGCCGCAAGCCAACGTTCAGCACCTCAACATCACCGGCGAGCAAGTGGTCTACATCGTCAACGGCCGTGTTGGCGTGGCCAACCTCTCCGGCAGCGGCTCTCCCCGCTATATGGACATCTCCGACCGGCTACGCATCGACCTGCGTGAGCAGTCGCTACAGAAGTTCCACGAGGCGGCGCGGGTCATCGGCGAGAACTTCTACCGCACCGATCTGAAAGGGCTGGACTGGCCCGAGGTGGTGGAAGACTACGCCGCACTGATTCGCCGTGCGCGCACGCCCAGCGAGTTCAGCGACATCACCAACCGCCTGATGGGTGAGCTGGCAGCGTCGCACATGGGCGTATCCAACCCGGGGCCGGTGTCGGCGCTGCGCGAGCCCTCGGGTCGGCTGGGTATCGAGCACGAGAGAATCGTCTCACAGCAGGACGGCCGCATCGGCTTTCGCGTCACCGAGGTAATTCCCGAAGGGCCGGCCAGCCGTGGCCCCATGCCGCTGGCGCCGGGCGACGTCATCACCGAAATCGGCCTGCGGCCCATCGAGGAGAACGAGACGCTGCTGCAGCGCCTGCGCGGACAGGTGGATCAGGAGGTCATCATTACCTTCGACCGCCCGAATGCAGACGGCTACACCGAATATCGCACCATGCTGCAGACGGTCGGTCTGACGGAGCTGGCCCGGCTCAGGTACGACGCTTTCCGCGAGGAAAGCCGCAATCGTGTCGAGGAGCTCTCCGACGGGCGGCTCGGCTACTTGCACATTCAGGCCATGAATCAGACCTCGCTGGAAGGCTTCCAGGGCGATCTTTATGCTGCGGCAGAAGGCAAGGACGGCCTGATCATCGACGTGCGCAACAACGGTGGCGGACACACCACCGACCGCATCCTCACTTCGATCATGGCCGGCGAGCACGCCTACACCATTCCCGCCGGTGCCGACCGTGGCGCGACCGGCCACTACCCGCAGGACCGCCTGGACGCCCCGCGCTATACGCTGCCGATCAACATGCTGGCCAACGAGAAGAGCTACTCCAATGCCGAGATCCTGGCCCACGCCTTCACCACGCTGGGGCGCGGTAGGCTGGTGGGGCAGCAGACCTACGGCGGGGTGATCTCCACCAACAGCCATACGCTGATCGACGGCGCCACCGTACGGCGCCCCTTCCGCGGCTGGTACCTACCCGACGGTACCGACATGGAGCACAACGGCGCCATGCCGGATCTGCTGGTGGAGCAGACACCCCAGGACGAAGTGGCCGAACGCGACCGGCAGCTCGAACGAGCCGTGGCCGACCTGCTCGAGCGTATCGACGGAGAGGAGTAACGACCGCCCCGGCGCCCAGGGCGCCGGGGCGGTCCGCTATGAATCGCCGAAAGAATACTCTCTCTCGACCCTGGCAATTCGCACCTTGTAGGCGGCGTACCACTCGCTGCGTCCGAGCCGCTGGGCTTCGCGGTGCTCGACCTGCTGCTTCCAGCGCTGGATCGACTCCAGATCCTGCCAGTAGGAAACGGTCACCCCGAGCTCGTCCCGTGCCGACTCGACGCCCAGAAAGCCCGACTGCTGGGCGGCCAGTTCGACCATGCGTTCGGCCATGATGCCGTAACCGTTGTCGCCGGCGGTGCGGATTGAGGTGAAGATCACGGCATAGTAGGGTGGCGGCGGAGTATTGGCTGGCAAGCTGCTCATGCAATTCTTCTCCCAGGGTTTCACAACCCGACTATACTCGACCGCTCGTGAGCGAACGAGGCGGCTTGAGGTGCCTCGTCCAGGGAAGGTCATACAGCGGAGTTTTCATGCAAATCTTGCCGACCTCCCCCCAGGTTCGGGTCACGCTGTCCTATTTCGTCACCTTCATCGCCATCGGCATGTGTGCCGGCTTGCTGGGCCCGGCGCTGCCGCACCTGGCCGAGATGACGGGATCGAGCATGGGGCAGATCGGTATCCTGTTCACCGCACGCGCCCTTGGAACCATGCTGGGCTCGGTGCTCTCCGGCGCACTGATCGACCGCTTCGACGGCCACCGCGTATTGGTAGCCATGCTGCTGCTGATGGCGGCAGGCCTGTTCGCCGCTCCGTTCTCCCCGGCCCTGATGCTGCTCACGGCCGTGATGTTCCTGCTGGGCATGGCCGAGGTCTCGGTCAATGCCGGCGCCAACACTCTGCTGCTGTGGAATCACGGCCCGGCCTCGCCCCCTTGGGTCAGCGCCCTGCACTTCTGCTTCGGCCTGGGCAACATGCTCGCTCCCCTGGTCGTGGTGGCGGTGCTCTACCTGCAGCTCTCCTTCGCCTGGGCCTTCTGGTTCGTCGCGCTCTATGCGGTAGTGCTCAGCGTGCCGCTGCTGCGTCGTTCAAGCCCGCGCCCACCGGACGACACGGCAAGCGACCGCCCCGCCCCACCGCCCCACGACGGCGTGCGGCTGGCGATCTTTCTGGCGATGTTCGGCCTCTACGTGGGCCTGGAGATCACCTTTGCCGGGTGGATCACCGCCTACGGCATGCTCAACGGCCTGGCACCGGGCGATGCGGCGCTAATGGTAACGCTGTTCTGGCTGACCCTGTCGGCCGGTCGACTGCTGGCGATCCCGCTGGTGCGGCGGCTGTCGCCGTGGAATGTGTTGCGCGGCTGCCTGGCGCTGGGCTTGTTCAGTGCGCTGGCGCTGCACTTCCTGTGGCTACCACTAGCGCTGGTGGCGCTGCTGTTCGGCCTGGCCTGCTCGGCCATCTTTCCCATCCTGTTCGGGTTGAGCCATCAGCTGATGACCCTCAACGGACGCACCACCGGCTGGATCTTCCTGGCCAGCGGTACCGGTGGCATGACGCTCCCTTCGCTGACCGGCCCGCTGCTGGAGCGAGCCGGCACCGGTGCCTTCCCCTTGCTGCTGGCCGCCCTGGTCGGCCTGCTGAGCCTGGGCCTCGTCGCGCTACGTGCGCGTGTCAGGCGTAGCGGACACTGACACCGTCTCAGTGGCGCTTTACCCGCCAGATCCGCCACGCCAGCAACCCAATGATCAACCCGCCCAGCGGAGTGAGCACGGCCGCCGCCAGATACGGCTGGACCTCGACGCCGAGCCCCTTGAGGCTCTCGAGCCCCAGTTTGAACAGGCTGAAAATGTAATAGCTGATGACGATGATCGAGAGCCCCTCCACCGCCTTCTGGATCTTGAGCTGGATACTGGCCCGCTCATTCAGGCTATTGAGAATACTGGTGTTCTGCTCCTCGATCTCGACCTGGGCACGGGTGCGCAGCAGGTCGTTGAGGCGGGCGGCGCTCTCGGCCAGGCGCTGCTGACGCTGATGGATGGCCGCACAGTAATGTACCGTGGGCCGAAACCGGCGCAGGATGAAGGTGCCCAAGCGCGGACAGTCGCCGACTCTCGCCTCTCTCAACTCCTCGATGCGGGTGAAGACGATACGCGCATAGGCATCGGTGGCGCTGAAGCGCTGGCGTGAGCGGCTACCGCTGCGCTCCAGCCGGGCCGAGAGCTGCGACAGCGCCGTCAGCAGCGGGCGCGGGTTGGCCTCCGCCTGCTCGGCATTGCGGTCGGAAAGCTCGCCCAGCTCCACCTCGTAAGCCTGCAGCTCCAGCGCCAGCTCCTTGGCCAGGGGCAGCGAGAGCGAAGCCATCATGCGGTAGGTCTCGATTTCCAGCAGGCGGCGCACCATGCGCCCGAGGCGAAAGGCATTGAGGCCCGCGTTGAGCAACAGCAGGCGATTGACGCCATCGTCGCCGAGGCGAAAGTCGCTCCACACCGTGGCATCGCCACCGCCCACCTGAGAGCCAGCCGGGTCGGCGAAGCCGTAGGCCTCGGCGCTGCCCCGCCAGGTATCGCCACCTTCCGCCAACACCAGCGTGGCATTGATCAGGGTCGCGCTGCAGGCATCGACGACCTGCGCCAACCAGGCCGGTGGCGCCGGCCATGGCTCGCCTCCCGGTGCCTTCGGCACCATCAGGGTGAGGGTGGAGAACTCGGTGTGCCGCTCCCACTTCAGGACCGCGTTATCAAGGGTGACGATCTGCTGAACCCGCTCGGTCTCGAAGGCAAGGCCTGTGGTCTCACTCAGGCTCGCCAGCAGGCCGGCATGCTCCTCGGCGTCGGCGAGGAAGGCGTAATGGTGGACATGAGCCGGTTCCGCGAAGTAGATCGACGGACGGGCGTGCAGCTCATTGTGCAGATGTTGGCGCTGTGGGTGCATTGCTGGAGAGCCTGAAAGAGAGCGAGCCTTGAGACTAAAGTCTGCAAAGCACTTCGCCAACCCCGCTTTCGGCCCTAACCCCTCCTCACTTGGGAGGGCTCAAGGAGCTTCAGCGACCTTCTCTTCTGCCACGCGGCTTTGGGCCAGCGTCTCGAGCGGCACCGGCCCCTGCAGGAAGCGCCCCATCCAGGCCAGGGCATTGGGCAGGCTGGCACGCCAGACGCGCCAGGTGTGCCCGCCGTTGAGCACTTCCATGCTCACCAGCTCGGGCTGGTACGGGAGCAATGCCTGACGTACGACTCGGGCGTAATGCTCGGCGTTGTAGCGATCGCGATGCCCGGCACTCAGATAGAGCGGCACGACCTCCTCCCGCTCCAGGTAGTCGGTCAGGTAGGCGGTGTAGTTGCTGCGCTGCCAGAGTGCTTCGTCGAACCGTCCCGCCGCATCGAGGAAGGCCGGGTGCCGCCACGCCGAGGAGCGCCGCGGCGGCAGCGGATGATAGCTCGCCGGGCTCAGCGCCGCGGCGGCGGCGAACAGCTCGGGGCGTTCGAGCATGAAGTTGAGGGTGCCGTAGCCACCGGCGGAGAGCCCGGCGATGGCGCGCCATTCACGCTGCGGTACGACGCGCCAGGCCTGTTCGATATAGGGCATGAGCTCTGCGAGAAAGGCCGTCCGGGCCGCCTCGTTGTGGCCGTCGATCCACCAGCTCTCGCTGCCGGGCATGACGATGACCATGGGCGGAATACGCCCCTCGCGAATCAGGCGATCTGCGGTCTGCCTGAGCCCGCCGCTCTCGACCCAGTCCCGCTCGCTGCCGAAGGAGCCATGCAGCAGATACACGACGGGGTAGGCCTGCTCGCTCTCGTGATAGCCTTCCGGCAGGTAGAGCGCGTAGGGGTAGTCGCGCCCCAGAATCTCCGAGGCGAACCGATGGTAGGTGACCTCGCCGGCCTGCAGCTTACCCATCCAGAGCAGAGCCAGGCTCAGCAGTGCGGCAAGGGTATGTTTGATCGTCATGGCACTCAATGCTCCTTGTGCCGCAGCGTGAACGTTCGCTAGCGTGATAATGGAATCTTTCCGTCTCGACATGGTCCGACATTGAGTCGACGGCGGATGTTCCTCACACCAAAGACCTGGCACCAAGGAAGGCAAGACGTTCATGAAGCGGATCGAAGAAATCTACTGGCTGCGCTTCTATGGCTGCCTGGCGGTCTTCGGCTTTCACTTTCTCGATCGGCTCAATCAGCATATCGACAACGTCTATGTCGATCTGGCCCGCATCCCGACCGTGCTCGGCACGCCCATCTTCATCTTCATCTCGATCTTTCTGTTCTCGATGCGCTACGGCAACCAGCCCCCCTCCGGCTTTCTGCTCAAGCGCCTGCAGTACGTGATGGTGCCCTACTTCGTCTACGGCCTGATCTATTCGACGACGAAGTACATCAACCTGCATCGTCAGGGTGAACCGGTCGGCCTGGTCGAAAACCTGACCGAATACCTCGTTTTCGCCGGCTGGCACGGCTATTTCCTGATCATTGCCATGCAGTTCTACGCCTTCTATTGGCTCTACTGCCGCTATGACCTCGCACGCTGGCTGCCATCCGGTCCGTGGCTGCTGATCGGCAGCGTCATCGGCATCGCCTACTGGGGGCTGACCCGCTGGCTCGGCATCGAACCGCCTGGCTATCTGCTGTGGATCGCGCCGCTGGGTTGGATCTACCTGTTCTTCCTGGCCATGCTGGTGGTGAAGTACTACCCGCAGCTCGCTCCCGAGCGACTGAAGGAAGTGCCCTGGCTCAAGTGGCTGTCCCGGCCGGAGCTGCTGCTGGCCTACATTGCCGTCATCGTCCTGCTCACGCTGCCGGGCTGGCTGGAGTACTCCTCCAAGGAAACCTGGGTGGTGCCGCTCTTCATCCTGTTCACGCTGTTCGCCGTGACCCGCCTGCGCAGCCTGCATGCCACACCCATGGTGAAGGCCGTCAACCGTTACTCTTTCGGCATCTACCTGGCACACCCCATGTTCTTCGCCATCGTCGATTTCGCCGGCGAATTCGTGCCGCTATCCCTGCCCGTGTATGCCCTGCTGTTGATCGTGGTCGGTATGGCCGGTTCGATCGTACTGAGCCGGCTTGCCAACGAGTTGCCGTGGGGCGGCATGCTGTTCGGCAAGACCCTGCACGTGCCGAGCGAGCAGCAGACGCCCGCCCCTCAAGTGCGCTAGGCTAATCCAAGGCGAGGGTCCTAAGCCAAGGCGAGCGTCAATGGGCCGTTCTGCCATCCCACTCATTGGACTTCAGGGGGAATTCGCATGCGTGAGCCTCTTTCGCTCGTGATCGTACCGGTGGACGGCTCGCCTACGGCAGATGCCGCTACGCGACATGCCGCACTGCTCACCGACCTGTTGAAGGCGCGGCTGCAACTGGTGCACGTCATGCCCCTCAATCCGGCCGAGCTCAGCGACGTGCCGGCAAACCGCCTCGCCGAAATGGACCGCGACCGCGCCCAGCGGCTGGAAGCCACACAGGCGGCCTTTGCCCATGCTAGAAAGCTCGTTCCCGAGGCCCTACAACCTTCAACGCAGGAAGTGGCTCTGGAAGAAAAGGGCTTCGTGCGCCACCCCGCCCGCACCATCATCGAACATGCTCGCAGCCAGACTGGCTGTCTGCTGGTGATAGGAGCGCGCCACCTGAGCGATTTCGCCAAGTTCATGGAAGGCAGCGTGAGCGACGAGGTTGTGCACAAGGTCGACCGCCCGATCACCATCGTTCACCCGGAAGCCACCACAAGCGGCGAAGGTATCGACAGCGTGCTGCTACCGGTCGATGGCTCACCGCACAGCCACCGCGCCGCCGCCTTGGCCGGGGAGCTGGCGCGACGTGCCGGAGCCTCGGTGGAGCTGCTGTTCTGCCGCCCGGCAGATACGCCGCAGCCCACCTCGGAGGAGCGAGGCGAGTCCGAGCGGGTCTTCGAGGAGGCGCGCCAGCACCTCGGGGATGTCCCGGCCGGCATCGCCACTCGCATGCTGGTGGGTGAGGATTATGCAGTGGCAATCACCGACTTCGCTCATGGCCTTCCCGGCAATCCCGTTATCGTCATGGGCCGCCGCGGGCTGGGTGCTCTGCACGAAAAACTGGTCGGCAGCGTAAGCCATCGCGTAATCGATCTGGCCCACTGCCCGGTAACCGTCATGGTATAGCGCTGCATGGTGCAGCGCTCAGTGCCCTCGATACTTCACTTCAGGCTTCCTGCGCGCTCTCGTAGGCCGCCTTGAGCCGGTAGAACTCGGCGACGATTGCCTCCATGGCCGCCGGGTCGTACTCGCTGAGCCCACTGACGACCAGCTTCTTCGATCCGCTGCCCACCACCTCTCCGCGGTCGACGATACGAAACTCGAGCTTCACGTCGCCGCGCTTGCCGTTGACCTCCAGGCGGGAATCGACCAGTTCCAGGGTCGGGCCGGTGAGATCGGTGCGCTCGAGCGAGAAGCCCATGCTGTCGTAGATCACCAACGGTCGCTTGGGATTGAACATCACGCCCTGCTCTTCGAGCAGTGGCTTGAGCACGTGAGGAAAGTTCTTCCCGGAAAAGGCCACGTAGCAGCGCGTGAAGGCCTCGATGACGGCGGCATCATGGTTCTCAGCGCCGGAGCGCCCAACCTCCAGGTACTGCTTGCCCTCTTCGTCCTTGACCTCCACCTGGCCCGAGTCGCTCTCCTCGAGGCTAAGCGGCGTGCCGTCTCCCACCATGCTGCGAAAATGGAAATCCATCCGCTGCGAGAGACCGAAACGGCTCAGAACAAGAGCAAAGAGTAGATCCCCAGGAACGCAGAAGCGCCGGGCATCGGCATCGTGTATCGGATTGAAGTCGCCGGCAATGCGCTTGGCGAAGTCACTTGCCTGCTGGGCCGAGATACGCACGCGTGAGCCCGTCTGGGTATGGTAAGGATCGAGAAACATGAGTGATCTGGCCTGTCCTTGGTTGGAATGCCTCAAGATAGCGATGATGATGCCACACTTTTGCCTCGACGAGGCCCCTTCAGGCCGGGTAGGGCACAGGAAGAGCGCCTGTCGGCTAGCCGGGCGCCGCTACGCCTCGCCCGGCCCCATATAACCCGTTGAATCTATGTTACTGTGCAGAGGGGGTGTTGGTGGCATCATGACTGCCATGGCCCGGGCTAGTCTCGTCACGGCGGTGAAATGCCTATATTGTGCAACGACACCCAGAGGCTAAAGTACGATACATAATCATCAGGGAGCATGACTTGCCGAAAACAGGGTGGAATTCGGCAAGGGGGATCGGGGGATATCATTATCGATACGCTCATGAAGTCCTGGCTTTTCGCCGCTGCCAATGGGCCAGGCATGAGAGTCGTCTTGTCCGACGGCATCGTGTCGCAGCCATTCGCACTCGCCACGCAGCATCGGCCCAACCTTCGAGAAGGTGGCGCGTGGCCGGGGTGATCCGTTTGATGCTTCTGCCACTGCTGGTGGCACTTCTGCCTCTGCCGGCCCATGCCGCGGAGCGGCAGGTCGTGCTCATTGCCCACCCCCAGGTAACCAACGCCGCTCTGACCCGCGACACCACTCGAGCCATCTTTGCCATGCGGCAGCGCAGCTGGCCGGATGGGCAAGCCGTTCGCGTCTTCGTACTGCCCAACAACCATCCCGTTCATGCCCGCTTCGCCAAAGAGCGGCTCACGGTATATCCACACCAGCTTCAGCTGGCCTGGGACCGCATGGTCTTCTCGGGTACAGGGCAGGCACCCAGTCAGGTCGGCAGTCAGATCGAGATGCTGGAACGCGTCGCCACCACGCCTGGCGCCCTAGGGTATCTGGAAAGGGAGTATCTGGATGATCGAGTCCAAGTCATTACCATGGAGTAGCCATCGCTCGCGCTCGCTGCTGCTGATGCTTGCCTTGGGTTGGGCACCGACCGCGATCGCAGAGGGCGTCATGGATACCTTGCAGTTGCACGGGTTCCTGAGCCAGGCGTACGTGGTCTCCGATCATAATGACTTCTTCGGCCCCAGCAGCAGCAGTGGCGGCAGCCTCAAGTACACCGAGATCGGCGCCAATGCCTCGATCCGGCCAAGGCACGACGTACTGCTTGCCACTCAGGTGCTCAGCCGCCGAGCAGGCGGCGATGGCAGCGACGCCAGGCCGGCGCTCGACTACGGCGTCATCGACTACCAGCCCCTCTCCAACCAGCACCGAACCCTGGGCATCCAGGTCGGGCGTTTCAAGAACCCTTTCGGCTTCTACAATCAGACCCGGGATGTCGCCTTTACCCGCCCGAGCATCCTGTTACCTCAATCCATTTACTTCGACCGTACCCGCTCGCTCGGCCTCTCCGCCGATGGGGTCAGCGTCTACGCCGAAGAGCGACTGCCCCACGGCACGCTGCGCTTCATCGGCGGTGTGGGAGTGCCGACAACGCGCGACCTGGACAATCAGTTATACCCGGCTCAACTCGGCGTGAATGTAAGCGGCAGCACCTCGTCGATCGGACAGATTCGTTATGAACACTCGGGGGGCAACTTCACGGCTGCCATTAGTGCAGCTGATGTGAACCTGGATCTCGAACTGGGCCCGAACGAGGGACAACTGAACTTTCAGCCCTGGATTCTCTCGCTTCAATATGACAAAGAAAATTGGGCTGTGACGGGTGAGTTTGCTCTGCGCCAGGTTTCGACCACAGACACTGGCCCATTGCCCAGCTCAGACGTCACGGGAGAGAGTTGGTACGTGCAGTACACCCGTCGCTTCCTTGATGACTGGCAATGGCTGGTGCGTTACGACAGCCTGGTCAGCGACCGCAACGATCGCTCGGGGCGGTCCTTTGAAGCCCAGGGACGAGGCCCGGCTCATACACGCTTCGCCGATGACATCACCGTCGGCTTACAGTGGCGTGTCAATCCTCGAGTGCTGCTCGCCGCTGAATATCACCATGTCAATGGCACCGGCTGGCTGCCCTTGCGCGACGAGCCAGACCCAACTGAGACCCGCCAGCGCTGGAACATGCTACTTTTCCAGCTCTCGCTGCGCTTCTGAAGCCATCGCTCCCCATCGAACCGGTCAGGGATTGTCCGCATGAGCCGCTCCGACTCCCAAGCACGACGGCCCCGCCTCAGCCTGACCTGGCGGGTGCTGGCGCTGAGCAGCCTGCTGCTGCTGGTGCTGGCTGGGCTGTTCACTTGGCTCGGGCATGCCAACCTGACCCGCCAGTTCGAGGCAAGCCGCAGGGAGAGCAACGAACGGGAAGTGCGTGAAATACAGCTGGCTCTGCAACGCTCCGAAGTGAGCCTGCAGCAGATTGCCGCTCTGACAGCAGCCTCCCCAGACCTGGGGCCGGCCCTGGCCGGGAACGACCAGGAAGCGCTGATAAATTCCCTCACGTCCCAGTGGCCAACACTACAGCTCGAAGCCGGCATCGACGAAATCCTGGTGTTCGATGCCCAAGGACGCCAGTTGGCCGACTGGGGGGAAGGTCAGGCCGACAAGGAGCGCCCCGTGCAGGACTGGGTAAGCCAGGTCATGGAAACCGAGTTCCCTCTTTCGGCCCTGCGCTGCGCCAACGACTGTCGCCAGTACGCAGCGGTTCCCATTCTGGTCGGGGGTGAAAGCGTCGGCATGGTGATACTGTCTCGCTCTCTGGCCGACGTGACCCGCCAGGCCCAGCAGGTATCCGGCAGCGATGTCGCCCTGCTGATCACCGGTGGGCGCGAGGTGGAGGTCATGCCCGAGCGCCACTTGACCAACTGGAACGGCCACCTGGTGGCCATGACGCACCCGGAGCACTACCTTCCGTTGCTTCGCCAGGCCTCGCAGAGAAGCATGCTCAGCGACATTCTCGAAAAGCCGCTGCGCCTGCAATATCGAGGCCGCGATTACGAGCTGTCCGCCGTGCGCATGGAGGCCGACGAGGCTCGTCGCAGTAGCGGCTTTTTTCTCCTGGCCGCTGATATCACCCATCAGATACGCGCCATTCAGGAGAACACGCGTAGCCTGCTGCTGGTAGGCATCGGGGGCTGGCTGGCAGCCGAACTACTGCTGTTGGCGATCCTGCTGCAACCCATGGCCAGACTGCGCCGATTGGCGGGGGTGCTACCCGTTTTGGCTCACGGTGGCTTTGACGAAGCCCGCAGAACCATTCCTCCACCGAGCCAACGCCTGGAGGATGAGATCGATGTTCTGGAGGGCACGACACTGGCCCTCTCCGACCAGTTGGAGGCGCTGGAACATGAGGTAACCGCACGCGGCCAGCAGTTGGCGGAACGGGTCGAGGAGTTGGCCCGGGAGCGCGATTTCGTCGGCAGCCTGCTGGATACGGCGCGGGTCTTCATCGTGACTCAGGACGACCATGATCGTATCACCCTCGTCAATGACTATGCGCTTTCCACGCTCTCGATGCAGGAAGAGCGACTCCTTGGCCGCCGCTTCGACGATGTCTTCACCCCCCGCCCAAGCGGCGGCCCGGAAGACATGTCATCTCAGGAAGAACGCAGCCTGGTGACGGCGGATGGGCGTCAGCGCACCATTGCCTGGTATCACGCGCCGCTGGCAACCCGTGGCGACGACCGTGCGGCAAGAATCTCGGTCGGTCTCGACATCACCGAACGCAAGTTGGCCGAAGCGCGACTCACCTGGCTGGCCGAGCGCGACCCATTGACGGAACTCTACAACCGGCGCTACTTCCAAGAGGCGCTGGGCGCAGTCATGCAGCGGGGCCGCAACGGGGCGGTATTGCTGCTCGACATCGACCACTTCAAGGACGTCAACGAGCTAAGCGGCCATCACACCGGCGACCGGCTGCTGCGCATGGTGGCCGATACCCTGTTCCAGGAGTTCGGCCATTGCGGCATCATCGCCCGCCTGGGTGGCGATGAGTTCGCGCTGCTGCTGGAAGGCGCCGATACCCGCAAGGCCATCAGCATCGCCAAGCAGATCACTCCCCTGCTGGACGGTACCGGACTGGACGCCGGCGGCCAGCGTCATCGGGCGACGGCCAGCCTCGGTATCGCCCTGTTCCCGATTCATGGCGACAACCCCGCCGACTTGATGGCCAACGCCGACCTGGCCATGTACAAGGCCAAGGAGAGCAGCGCCCAACGTTGGCACCTGCTCTCGACGCTGGAGCGCGCCAAGGATGAACTCCAGGAACGCGTCTACTGGGTGGAGCGCATCCGTCAGGCCATCGACGAGGAAGGCTTCGAGCTCATGGCACAGCCGATCATGCGCTTGAATGACGGCGACGTGCGGCATTACGAAGTGCTGCTGCGCATGCTGGGCCCCAAGGGCTCTCTCATCTCACCGGCCTATTTCATTCCCGTAGCCGAGCGTAGCGGCCAGGTCGTACAGATCGACCGCTGGGTACTGCGCCACAGCCTGCGCGCTCTGAGCCGTGTGCAAGCACAGGGCATCAGTCTTTCCGTCAACCTGTCGGGCCAGTCCTTGCACGACGAAGGACTCAAGCAATTTCTCGTCGAGGAGCTGGCCGCCAGCGGTGCAGACCCGCATTACTTGATTCTGGAGATCACCGAGACTGCCGCCGTTACCGATTTTTCCAGCGCAAGGGGCGTGCTGCAGGCCCTGCGCGACCTTGGCTGTCGCACGGCCCTGGACGACTTCGGTGTCGGCTTCAGCAGTTTCCACTATCTCGGCGAGCTGCCCGTCGATTTCATCAAGATCGACGGCGCCTTCATTCGCACCCTGCTGACCAACTCGGAGAGCCAAGTCATCGTCAAGGCCATTGCCGATATCGCCACTGGCTTCGGCAAGAAAGCCATTGCCGAATTCGTCGATCAGGAAGCCTTGATTCCTCTTCTGTCTTCCTACGGTATTGAGTACGGCCAGGGTTATCACCTTGGGCGACCCGCCTTGTTGTCAGATGCCATCCCAGGAGTATCACATGGAGATACCACGTCGTGATTCATACTCTGCTGGAACGGAAGCTACCCTGGATGCACAAGTCCGAGACTTCATTGAGCAATACCGGTTCGTCATCGCCCGTACCAAGGTCGATCGCTACCGAGCCTATGCGCTTCGCCATAAGGTCTTCCGTGAGGAGCTGAATTATCACTTGGGCGAAAATGCCAATATCCCCTTCGAAAAGGATGCCCATGATCGGCATGCCATTCTCTGCCTACTCCACCACACCATCAGCAAAAGAGATGCGGGCTGCCTGAGAGTTGTACTGCCGAGCAGCGACCCAGCGGATAAACGGCTGCTGCCGCTAGAGGAAAGCTGTGCCCACGGTTTGACCGATTCGCAGCTGCATCCGAGCATGTTCGAGCGCTCCTGTCTATGCGAGGTCTCGCGACTTGCCGTCCATCCCGACTTTCGCCGTTCGCGTGACTGTGCTCTTGGACTGCATGAGCATGACCTGCAACCACTGGAAAAGAACCGTTTGCCTCCACCTTCACCGCTGGTGACCCTTAGCCTGTTCCTAGCTGCCACGGCCATCGTCGGCCTCGTCGGTCGATATCAGGTTTTTGCCATGATGGAGCCACGTTTCGCTCGGCTGCTGAAAATCTCAGGGCTGCAGTTTCGCCAGGTTGGAGACGTGATCGACTACTGCGGGCCAAGGGCGGCCTACCATATCGACCAGCGTGAGGCAGAGCGGGACCTTCAAAAACCGCTGCAACCTCTCTACTGGCATATCAAAGGATCTATTGCATCACAGCTAGCGCATGAACCAAGCGTTCCCTAGCACTGCGACGTCCGATTTACGTTGCCCCACGCCTTGGCTGGCCGAGGCATCATGGGGCTGGTGAAGTTGCCGTGACAGGTCGGGACCGGCATACAGGTACCCCGGCCAGCCGAGCACCATGATTGCCAGCACGTTGCGGTGCTCGCCACGTTCCAGGTCGGTATCGCCGTCCGGTGATGGAATGATGCCCGAGCGAGGATCGATGGCCTGCATCAGGTGGCGGCGTATCCGTGCCACCACCGGGTCGTCCGCCAGGCCCGCCAGCAGAAAGCTGAGCGCGACTTCGGCCATGATGTCCTCGGTGGCCTCGTCGAGAATGCGTTCGATCTCGCTACGGAATGCTGCAAGGATCCAGGCATGCCGCTCGGCCGGCACCCAGCGCTGATAGTAGCGGCTGTCGGCGATCACGATGTGGGTCATGCCGTAGAGCCGGTTACGGTAGTCGGCCTTGTTCAGGGCCGACACGGTATCGGTGGGATAGACGGACCGAAGCGCCGCCTCCATGTCGTCTCGCAGGTCGACGATGCCGAGCTGATAGAGAAAATGCGCCTGATTCGCTACCTGGGCGGCGTAGATCCGCATCACCTCAGGGTCGGTCAGAAAGCGCTGCCATTCCAGGCTCGCCAGGTAGTCGAGCGCGCGCTGATGCTCGGGTAGCGTTTTCAGCAGGCCGTAGTAGTCCGCCTGAACCAAGCGAAAGAGCAGTTGCCGGCCGAAGGCGATCTCTCCCCACTCGTTCAGCATGGCCCCGCGGGCACGCTGCCTGGCAGTACGCTGCGGGTGGCTCGCCATGAGCTCCCGAGTGCGAGCCGCCGCGAAGCCGGGTGTCTCGAGGCCGGCAATGTCACGCTCGAGCTGCTTCGACAACAGGCGCCCGTGCGCCTCGAGGGGCTCGAGATAGCGCGAATCGCCGCTGATGCGGTAGAGCCGCTGAGCATAGTGACGCTGCTTGTCGAGGGGCATGGCCGGCAGGGCGTCTTCATAGACGGCCTGGAGCGCCTGAGCGGCTGCCTGCTCATCGCGTGTCGGTCCATCGCGCGCAGGTTCATCATGCAAGGGCTCGATGGCGCAGCCGGTGAGCGCCACCAGCAAAAGCACCATGAGCCAGCCCATGGTCTTGGTGAATGCTGCCTGAGGCACTCGCCTCGATTTCGCTTCAGCCACTGTCTTATTCTCGCTGCCTACGCTGCTGGCTGGGTGAGATCATGCGCACCCTGACCTTTGGGCGGGACTTGGGCTGCGCCGGCGGCCCGCCCTGGGGCACCTCTTGCTCATTGCCTGGGTCCGCCGCCTGGGCCTCTTGCGGCGGACGGATCACGACCCAGGCGAAAACCGGCAGCGTAAGCTGCCAGTGGATGGCCGCCAGGCGTAACCCCAGGGTCACTGCCAGCGCCAGGCCGATGGCAACGCCGACCGGCACCCCCAGCGCTCCCAGCCCCACGTAGGTGATGCCGCCGGCAATGGAGGCCGTGGCATACACTTCCTGGCGCAGCACCATCGGTACGCGCCGCGCCAGCACGTCGCGCACCATGCCACCGGCCACTCCCGTCAGCAGCCCCATCAATACCGCCACTACGCCGGGCGCCTCGAGCTGCAACGCCTTGTGGGCGCCGATCACCGTGAACAGCGCCAGGCCGAAGGCATCGGCGATCGGCAGGAAGCTGCGGGAGAGGCGATGGATATAATGAAAGCCGACGATGGAAAGGCCGACAGTAGCGAGGATCACCCATAGATAGGTAGGGTCGGCGACCCAGAACACCGGTCGCACGCCCAGCACCAGGTCGCGCAACGTGCCACCCCCGATGCCGGTGACCGCCGCCAGCACCAGCATGCCGAAGGGGTCCATGCGCGAGCGGCAGGCGAGGATGACTCCCGAGAGAGCGAAGACCACCACACCGGCCATGTCCAGCCAATACACCAGAGCCGTCAAGTCGTTCTCCTGCTAAGCAGATGGCAAATGCTGGGCAGACTACTGCGCTTTCACTGATAGGTCACGACGAGAAAACTCACCAGCTCCGCTTCACCGCAGTTCTCGATGATGTGCTCGAGATCGGCATGATAGTGAGCCGAGTCGCCAGGGCTCAGCTCACAGCGATTCTCCCCCGCCACGACTCGTGCCTGACCCTGGGTGACGGTCAGCAGCTCTCGCGTGCCCTCGAAGTGAGCTGCGCTCTGCAGGCGTGCACCGGGGGCCAGACGCACCTCGTAGAACTCCACGTTCTTCTCCATGTGCAGCGGTGAAAGGGTGCGGATGCGGCAGTCCTGATCGTCACGGAACAGCTGGCTGGCATCGTCGCCGCGCACCACCTCGATGCGCGACGCCGTCCAGGGCTGGTCTACCAGATCGCCGATGTTCATGCCGAAGGCCTGAGCGATACGCAGCGTCACCGCCAGCGTCGGGTTGGCCTTGCCGCGCTCGATCTGGCTGAGCATCGAACGACTGACGCCGGAGGCCGCCGCCAACTGCTCCAGCGTGAGTCCGCGTTTCTTGCGCAGCTCGATGACCCGGCTCGGCAGGCTCCCCGCTTCCGTTTGCCCTTCGTCTGCCGTCATGGTGTCACTCACTTCACTTTTCCCCTATACCCAAGAGACGCTCGCCAACAACCGCATTCCACTATGCGATAAAAAAATCTTGCATGGTGGAATTAATCTGCAATACTGGAATTCATTCCCTCATACTAAACCTCATACGGGGAATTACCAGCACCTATCGCTCCTCAACCGCCTGAACCCTCCAACCACAAGTCAGGAAGGTAGACATGAAAGCACTGATCAAGAAGGAGGCATCACCCGGCCTCTGGCTGGAAGAGGTGCCGGACCCACAGGTCGGCATCAATGACGTGCTGATCAAGGTGAAGCGCACCGCCATCTGCGGCACCGACGTACATATCTACAAGTGGGACAGTTGGGCCCAGAAGACCATCCCCGTACCCATGGTGGTGGGCCATGAGTTCGTCGGCGAGATCGTCGAAGTGGGTTCCAACGTCAACGATTTCCGCCCGGGGCAGATCGTATCCGGCGAGGGTCATGTGGTGTGCGGGCGCTGCCGCAACTGTCTGGCCGGGCGCCGTCACCTGTGTGCCCATACCAGCGGCGTGGGGGTTAACCGCCCGGGTGCCTTCGCCGAGTACGTGGCCCTGCCGATGTCCAACGTGTGGGAACACAAGCCGGGTATCGATCTGGACGTGGCCGCCATCTTCGACCCGCTGGGCAACGCCGTGCACACCGCGCTGCAGTTCGACCTGCTCGGCGAGGACGTGCTGATCACCGGGGCCGGACCGATCGGCGCCATGGCCGCTGCGGTGTGTCGCCATGCCGGCGCGCGTCACGTGGTGGTCACCGATCTCAACCCGGGGCGGCTCGAGCTGGCAAAGCGCCTGGGCGCCACCCGCACCGTGGACGTGCGCCACGAGACGCTGCCCGAGGTCCAGCGCGAGCTGGGCTTGACCGAAGGCTTCGACGTGGGCCTGGAGATGTCCGGCAGCCCTGCCGCCTTCCGCGACATGCTGGCCAACATGTGCCACGGCGGCAAGATCTCCATGCTGGGCATCCCCACCGAGGAGATCGCCATCGACTGGAACACGGTGATCTTCAACATGCTGACGCTCAAGGGCATCTACGGCCGCGAGATGTATGAGACCTGGTACAAGATGTCGGTGATGATCGACTCCGGCCTCGACATCTCGCCGGTGATCACCCATCGCCTGCCTTATACCGAGTTCCAGCAGGGCTTCGATGCCATGCTGAGCGGTGAAGCGAGCAAGGTCGTTCTCAACTGGGAGTCATGACATGTACGGAGCTTTCAAGCAGCATCTGCTGGGCGAACTCGACACCATTCGCCAGGCCGGACTGTACAAGCACGAGCGCCAGCTGACCACGCCTCAGGGCGCCCATGTCGGCATCAGTGCCGGGCAGGAAGTGCTCAATCTGTGCGCCAACAACTACCTGGGTCTGGCCCAGCACCCCGAGGTCAACGCGGCAGCCAAGGCGGGCCTGGAAGAGTGGGGCTACGGCCTGGCTTCGGTGCGCTTCATTTGCGGCACCCAGAGCCTGCACAAGCAGTTGGAACAGCGCCTCACCGACTTCCTCGGTACCGAGGACACCATCCTCTACCCCTCCTGCTTCGACGCCAACGGCGGGCTGTTCGAGACCCTGCTCGGCGCCGAGGATGCGGTGATCTCCGACGAGCTCAACCACGCCAGCATCATCGACGGCGTGAGGCTCTGCAAGGCCCGGCGCTATCGCTACCGCAACAACGACATGGCCGACCTCGAAGAGCAGCTCAAGGCCGCCGACCGCGACGGCGCGCGCTTCAAGCTGATCACCACCGACGGTGTGTTCTCGATGGACGGTTACATCGCCCGGCTCGACGAGATCTGCGACCTGGCCGAGCGCTACGATGCCCTGGTGCACTTCGACGACTGCCATGCCACCGGCTTTCTCGGCGAGGGCGGTCGCGGCACCCATGAGTATCGCGGCTGCATGGACCGCATCGACATCACCACCGGTACCCTGGGCAAGGCGCTGGGTGGCGCCAGCGGCGGCTACACCAGCGGCAAGCGTGAAGTGATCGAGCTGTTGCGCCAGCGCTCGCGGCCCTACCTGTTCTCCAACACCGTGGCGCCGCCGGTGGTCGCCGGCGCGCTGAAGGCCATCGAGCTGGCCGCCGAGTCCAGCGAACTGCGCAGCCGGCTCAGCGAGAATACCGCCTTCTTCCGTGCAGGCCTCGAGCGACTGGGCTTCGAGCTGCTTCCCGGCGAGCACCCTATCGTGCCGGTGATGCTGCACGACGCCGGGCTGGCCGCCCGCTTCGCCGAAGAGATGCTCAAGGAGGGTGTCTACGTGATCGCCTTCTCCTACCCGGTAGTGCCCCAGGGGCGCGCCCGCATCCGCACCCAGATGTCCGCCGCGCTGAGCCGCGACGACCTGGAGTTCGCCTTGGCCGCCTTCGGCCGGGTCAAGGAGCGCCTGGGGCTGTAGCGAACAGGCGCTGATGTCGGTTGGCCGGGCCTGGGCCCGGCCAGCCTTGGCTACGACCTTGGTCGCAGATAGCCCAAAGGCGACGAGCCAACCGTCATACTGAAATCTGAAACGGTTCAGCGACGGTTTTCGATGCCCATTCTTCTGGAAAAGCTCCGCCCGCCTGCACTACCTGACACCGTCGTGGCCCGGGAAAGGCTGAACGACTGCTTCGCACTCAGTGAACGGATCCGCCTGTTACTGGTCCAGGCACCGCCCGGCTACGGCAAGAGCACACTGCTGGCCGAACGTCTGACCCAACTGGAGCAGCCCTCGGCCTGGCTGTGCCTGGATGCCCGCGATGACGAGCCGGAGCGCTTCGCCGTCTACTTCCGCGAAGCGCTGACTCGCCTGTGCAGTGAACTCGATCTCGCGATCGAACTGCCCGAGGCCGGCAATCTGGCCGAGGCCGTCGAAACCTGGCTGGCCCTGCTGCCGGCCCAAGCCCCACCGGGTCGGCTGGTACTGGACGACGTTCAGCACCTGACCCACCCATCGATCCTCGAAAGCCTGCGTCATTGGCTGTGCCACCAGCCACCCTGGCTGACGCTTACCCTCGCTTCACGCACGCGCCCCGACCTGGGCCTGCCGGAACTCTGGCTGCGCGGCGAACTGGAGGAGATCGGCCTGAGCGAGCTGGCCTTCGATGCAGAGGAGGCGCAGACCCTGTGTGCCGAACAGCTCAGCCTGCCACCGACCCGGGTCAGCCTGGAGCGCGCCCAGCGCCGCACCGAAGGGTGGCCGCTGGCGCTCGCCTGGCTGATCGAGCGCACCACGACCCTGGCCTCCTTCGATACCCTTCTGGAGCGGCTCGACGGCAGCCATCCGGACTTCGTCGCCTGGTTCGACGAGCTGCTGGCACGCTGTATCGACGAACAAGACCGTCAGCTGCTATTGCAGCTCGGCGTGCTGGAGCGCTTTTCATCCAATCTGGTCGCCAGGCTGCTGGAGGGCGAGCGGCTCTCTCAGCGGCTGGAGGCGCTGGAGCGGGCCGGCCTTTTCCTCGAGCGGGTCGAACCTCACTCGCAATGGTTTCGCTTCCATCGACTGTTTGCCGGCTACCTGCGCCATCGCCGCCACGAGCTCAGCCTGACCACACAGCACGAGCTGCATCAGCGCGCCAGCAACGCCTGGCTGCGTCTGGGCAACCCCGCCCTGGCCCTGGCCCAGGCCATCGACGCCGAAGCCCCCGAGCCGCTGGCCGAGCTGCTCGAGCGCGAGGGTCCCGGCCTGCTGGCCAACGGCCACTTCTCGCTGTTGGCGCGAGGTCTTGCCGCCCTCGGCGATACTCGCCTGGTCGACTCCCCCCGGCTCACCCTGCTGCACGGCTGGGCCTCGCATGCCCAGTACCATTTCGATCGCACTCGCCAGGCCATCGGCTGGATCGAGGCGCAGCTCGAACTGCCCGAATGGGCCGAGCTGGCCGCGGAGTTCGCCACCCTACGGGCGCAGTTGGCGATCAACGAAGGCGACGCCGAACGGGCGGCACCGCTGGCCGAACAGGCCCTTACCCTGCCGCCCCGCTATCTGGCCACGACACCGCTGACCGCCGCGGCGATACTGGCCGAGGCGCGCTTCGTGCAGGGCCACCTGGACGAGTCGCTGCAGCGCATCCACAGCGTGGAGCGGGAGGCTAATCGTACCGGTGACGCGCAGATGCTGCTGTGGGCGCTGTGCCATCAGTCCGAGACGCTGGTGGCTCAGGGTCGTCTGCAGGCCGCCTTCGACGTGCAGGAGCGCGCCATCGCCCACGTCGAGCACGCCGGCCTCGACCGCCTGCCGGTGTGCGAATTCCTCTACCGTATCCGCAGTCAGGTGCTGTGGGAGTGGCAGCGTCTGGAAGAAGCAGAGCAGGCAGCGCTGAAAGGCATCGAGGTGCTCGACAGCCAGGGCGAGCGCTGGACGCTGCAATGCCACATCGGCCTGGCCAAGGTAGCGCTGTCGCGGGGCGATCAGGCCCAGTGCGCCGACCATATCCGCCGCCTGCGCAAGATTTTGGTGCAGGGCAACTATCACATCGACTGGCAGGCCAATGCCCATGCCACCCTGCTGGCCTGGTGGCAGGCCAACGGCGATCTCGACGCCGTGGCCCGCTGGCTGCAGGAGGCACCGCCCGGCGACCCGACGAAGGCCAGCAACCACTTCGCGCAGTGCAACCTACGCAATCACGCTCGCGCCTTGATCCTGCTCGGCCGCTTCGACGAGGCCGAGGCGCTGCTGATCGAGCAGGAACGCCAGACCGCACGGCTGGGGCTTACCACCGACGCCAATCGCAACCGGATCTGCCTGGCCGGGCTGGAGTGGCAACGCGGCCGGCCCGATGCGGCCCTGGCGCATCTGGCCCAGGCGCTGACGCTCGCCACACGTACGGCGCTGGCCGGCAGCTTCCTGCGTCTGGGCCGGGCGCTGCCTGAGATGCTCAAGGGGCTGCTGGCCGAGCATGAGCTGGAGCCCCTGGCCCGGGGCCACGCCGAACGGCTGCTCGATCTTGCCCGCCGCCAGCGCGAGTTCGGCCGCGCCGTGCGCCTGATGCTCGACGACTCGGTCATCGACGACATCGTCTCGCGCCCCGACGTGCCGGAGCTGATCCGCACCTCGCCGCTGACCCGCCGCGAGTGGCAGATCCTCGGCCTGATCCATGCCGGGCTCTCCAACGAGCAGATCGCCGAACAGCTCTCGGTCGCCCCCACCACGGTCAAGACCCACATCCGCAGCCTCTATCAGAAACAGAACATCCGTCGCCGCGAAGAGGCCATCGCCCTGGCCGGCGAGCTGCTGTCGCGCATCCAGGGGGAGTAGGCCGCGCGGCCGGACTCAGCCCCCCGCCTACGCCTCCCCTGTGCCGGGGCGTAGAGGATTCACTGCACTGCCCATGGCGTCACCATCGAGCCTACGTTTCTCCGTATGGCACTACGACAAAGACAAGGGACAAGGACAAGGCATGAACACACAGCACATCTTCGGCAGACAGGGACAGGACTGGTGGCGCGGCGCGGTGATCTACCAGATCTACCCGCGCAGCTTCATGGACAGTAACGGCGACGGCATCGGCGACCTGCAGGGCATCATCGACAAGCTCGACTACATCGCATCGCTCAACGTCGACGCGATCTGGATCTCGCCCTTCTTCACCTCGCCGATGAAGGACTTCGGCTACGACGTGGCCGACTACCGCGGCGTCGACCCCATCTTCGGCACTCTGGATGACTTCGACCGGCTGGTGGAGGCAGCGCACGCCCGCGGGCTCAAGGTCACCATCGACCAAGTGCTGTCGCACACCTCCGATCTTCACCCCTGGTTCGCCGAGAGCCGCACCAGCCGCGACAACCCCAAGGCCGACTGGTACGTATGGGCCGATGCCAAGGCCGACGGCTCGCCGCCCACCAACTGGCAGTCGGTGTTCGGCGGCAGCGCCTGGCAGTGGGACACCCGGCGCTGCCAGTACTACCTGCACAACTTCCTGGTCAGCCAACCGGACCTCAACT
This sequence comes from Halomonas sp. MCCC 1A11062, assembly GCF_021404355.1. Taxonomy (NCBI): domain Bacteria; kingdom Pseudomonadati; phylum Pseudomonadota; class Gammaproteobacteria; order Oceanospirillales; family Halomonadaceae; genus Halomonas; species Halomonas sp. MCCC 1A11062. Next base: position 73,325 of record NZ_JABFTW010000017.1, on the reverse strand, counting down.
TCCGCAATCCGCAGGTCGTCGAGGCCATTCTCGACGAGGTGCGCTTCTGGCTCGACCGCGGCGTCGACGGCTTCCGCCTCGATGCGATCAACTTCTGCACCCATGGCGAACTCGTCGACAACCCGCCACGCAGCAGCTCGGCAGAAGGCTTTCTCGGCGTGCGCCCCGACAACCCCTACGGCTACCAACTGCATCTGCACGACAAGACCCAGCCGGAGAACCTGGCCTTCCTCGAGAAGCTGCGCGCCCTGCTCGACGAGTACCCCGGCACCACCAGCGTCGGCGAGGTGGGCGACGACGATTCCCTCAACGTGATGGCCGCCTATACCCAGGGCGGCAAGCGCCTGCACATGGCCTACTCCTTCGATCTGCTGGGCGAGCGCCACGACCCCGAGTTTCTACACCACACGCTGAGCGCCATGGAAGCGAAGATCGGCGACGGCTGGCCGTGCTGGGCACTGGGCAATCACGACGTGCCGCGCCTGGCGACCCGCTGGAAGGCACAGGGCGACCCGGCCAGGCTGCGCCTCTATCTGGCCTTCCTGCTGACCCAGCGCGGCAGCGTCTGCCTCTACCAGGGCGAGGAGCTGGGCCTGCCCGAGGCCGAGCTGAGCCTGGAGCAGCTCGTCGACCCGGCCGGCATTACCTTCTGGCCGGCCTACAAGGGGCGCGACGGCTGTCGTACGCCCCACCCCTGGTGTGGCGAGACCCGCCACGGCGATTTCTCCCGGGGCGAGCCCTGGCTGCCGGTGCCCGATGAACACCTGGGGCTGGCCATGCGCCACCAGGACGAAGCCCCCGATTCGCTGCTCAATGCCTACCGCGCCCTCCTTGCCTTCCGCCGTGAACACATGGCATTGAAGAAGGGCGAAGTGCGCTACCACCCGGTGCGCGACGAGGTGCTGTGCCTGGAGCGCTACTATCCCGCACGAGAGCCCAACGAGCGCCTGTTGGTCGCGCTCAACTTCAGCGACGCGCCGCGCACCCTGCCCGCCCCCCGGGAAGCGCAGCCGCTCGACGACGCCCCGACACTGGTCAACGGCGTCTGGGCCGATGGCAAGGTCCAACTGCCGGCCTGCGGCATCGCCATTGCCCGCTGCCCGGCACAGGAGGAGATCGCATGGGACGTCTGACGCTTGCCGGCATCGGCAAGGATTACGCGGGGGTCGAGGTCTCCCGCGACATCGACCTGACCATCGAGGACGGCGAGTTCATCGTCTTCGTCGGCCCCTCCGGCTGCGGCAAGTCCACCCTGCTGCGCATGATTGCCGGCCTCGAGGACATCAGCCACGGCGAGATGCGCCTGGACGGCGAGCGCATCAACGAGGTGCCGCCCCAGGAGCGCGACATCGGCATGGTGTTCCAGTCCTACGCGCTCTACCCACACATGACGGTGGCCGAGAACATGGCCTTCGGCCTCAAGCTCGCCCGCACCGACAAGGCCGAGATCCGCCGTCGGGTGGAGCATGCCGCCGAGATGCTGCACCTGGGCGAGCTGCTCGAGCGCAAGCCCAAGGAGCTCTCCGGCGGCCAGCGCCAGCGGGTGGCCATCGGCCGCACCCTGGTCAAGGAGCCGGCGGTGTTCCTGTTCGACGAGCCACTCTCCAACCTCGACGCCGCCCTGCGGGTCGACATGCGCGTGCAGATCGCCGAGCTGCACCGGCGCCTGGGCGCCACCATGATCTACGTGACCCACGATCAGGTGGAAGCGATGACCCTGGCCGACCGCATCGTGCTGCTGGCCGGCGGTCGCATCGCCCAGGTCGGCGCCCCGCTGTCGCTCTACCACTACCCGGCCACGCTGGAGGTGGCCCGCTTCATCGGCTCGCCACGCATCAACGTGGTGCCGGTCGAAGTGCTCGATCCCGGCCGCCAGCGCACCTCGGTGCGCCTGCCCGGCGGCGAGACGCTGGCCGTGGCGGTCGACGGCGCCCGACTGCGTGCCGGCGACATGGCCACCCTGGCAGTACGCGCCGAGGACTTCGTCGCCCCAAGCGACGCCGATGCCCGCCTCGCGGCCAAGCTCATGGTGGCCGAAAGGCTCGGCTACGAGACGCTGGCTCATCTGCGGATAGAGGGCATCAGCGAGACCCTGACCCAGCGCCTCGACGGCTTGACCCACCTGGAGGACGGCCAACCGCTCGAACTGGGGCTTTCCGGTGAGCGCTGCCACCTGTTCGCCGCCGACGGCAAGGCCTGCCCACGGCAGGTACGAATTCCCGGCGTCACTCATTGAGCACGGGCAAGAACTTGCCCAATGGGCAACTTCTTGCCCGGCTCAGGCAATGGATTGCCTGAGTTCACTTAGCTTTTTTGGGCCTCTGCTCCCTTATTCATTGTTTTTACTTTATTAGCCAAAAACTGGCACAGCGCCTGCTGCAACTCGGCCATGTACGCCTCCAGGAGGAAGCATGGCCTTTGAAACCGGACTTCACTTCACTCTGCGGCTAACCGATGCCAGCTCGCCCGATACCGAGGGCCTGGCGGTCATCGAGTTCACTCACCGGGAACGGCTCTCCGCCCCCTTCGAGCTCACGGTACGCTTCGCCAGCCGTAACGGCAGTCTCTCCGCCCGCGACATTCTCGACCGCGAGGCCACCCTGACGATCTGGCAGGACGACCAGATGCTGCGCCAGGTGAACGGCATCGTCAGCGAGTTCGCCCGTGGCGACCGCGGCCACCGCCACACCTTCTATCGGGTCGAGATCCGGCCCGCCCTGTGGCGCCTTGGCCTGCGCCAAAACTCGCGCATCTTCCAAGAAGTCTCGCCGCTCACGGTGCTCAACACCCTGTGCGACGAGCACGGCCTGACCGATCTCGCCTTCGCCGCCACCCGCGAGCCCGAGTCTCGGGAGTACCTTACGCAGTACCGGGAAGACGATCTCGCCTTCGTCGAGCGCCTGGCCGCCGAAGAGGGGCTGTTCTACTTCCACGAATTTTTTGAAGTCGGTAGCGACGAGGAGGCCCGCGCCGCCCACCGCCTGGTGTTCGCCGATGCGCCCCAGGTGCTGAGCCACCTGGGCGAGCGCACCTACCACGGCCGCGCCGGGGGCACGCCGCCGGCGCGTCACGTGCGCAAGCTGCAGCAGCATGCCCGGGTCGCCCCGGCCTCGGCCACGCTCAAGGACTACTCGTTCAAGAAGCCCGGCTATTCGCAGTTACATCAGGGCCAGCTGCACGACCTCGCCGGCGATCTAGAAGCTCACGGTCAGCGTGGCGTCGTTGAAACAGGGTACGAACACTACGACTACCCCGGACGCTACAAGGCCGACGCCTCCGGCCAGGCCTTCACCCGCATTCGCCTCGAAGCACTACGCCGTGGTGCCAATACCGCCGACGCCGAGAGCGACCTGCCCGAACTCGCCCCGGGTACACGTTTCACCCTTACCGACCATGACCTCGACGACCTCAACCGCGACTGGCAGGTGCTCGGCGTCATTCACCACGGCAAGCAGCACCAGGCGCTGGAAGAGGACGGCTTCGTTCAGAGCGGCGGCCAGAGCGATGGGCAAGGGAGTGATGGCCTGCAGGGTCGGGCAGGCTCGGAAGCCATGACCAAGTACCACAACGAACTGGTGCTCATGCCCGCCGACCAGGCCTGGCGTCCCGAGCCCAACCCCCGGCCCCGAGTCGACGGCCCCCAGATCGCCTTCGTCGTCGGCCCTGAGGGTGAAGAGATCTATTGCGACGAGCACGGCCGGGTCAAGGTGCAGTTCCCCTGGGACCGCTATGCCGAGCCCAATGAAACGGCGAGTGCTTGGATTCGTGTCAGCCAGGACTGGGCCGGCGGCGGCTACGGCAGCATGGCGATTCCGAAGATTGGCCATGAGATCCTCGTCAGCTACCTGGAGGGCGACCCGGATCAACCGCTGATCACCGGGCGGATCTACAATGCCGTCAGCACTCCGCCCTACGAACTGCCGGCGCACAAGACCCGCACCGTCATCCGCACCCAGAGTCACCAGGGCGAAGGCTTCCAGGAGCTGCGCTTCGAGGACGAAGCCGGCCAGGAGCAGATCTGGCTCCACGCTCAGAAAGACCTGGAACTGCTGACCCACAACGACCGCACCGAAGAGATTGGCCACGACAGCCATCTCACCGTGCACCGCAACCGCGTCAGCGAGATCCACGCCGACGACCACCTCACCGTGCGCGGCCAACGCCACCTCAAGGTCGACGGCGACGACCACCTCATCGTCGGCGCTACGCGCCACGAAAAGACCGCCCGCGCCCAGCTCGTCGAAGCCGGCCAGGAGATCCACCACAAGGCCGGCAGCAAGACCGTGATCGACGCCGGCGCCGAGATCACCCTTAAGGCCGGCGGCAGCTTCCTCAAGCTCGATCCCAGCGGCATCACCATCGTCGGCGCCCAGGTCAAGATCAACTCCGGAGGCAGCCCCGGCTCGGGGAGCGGGCAGGCGGCGGCAGCGGCGCTGCTGCCGGGTGCCGCCACACCGGAAGCGAGCGAGGACGTGACGCTCAAATCCGGCGCTATGCCGCTCATGGGTGGCTTCATGGCGGCGGCCATGGCCGTCGCCGCCGCGGGGCAAGGCGAGGTCGAGCTTGAAGATAGCGACGATACGGCAGACTCGAGCCTAGACGACCTGGAGGAGGCCAGACGCCAGAAGGCGGCACGCTGGCAGTGCCGTCAGGGCCAGATCGCCGCCGCCAGAAACCAGCTCGATACCATGCCGCCGGGCGGCTCCCGCGACACCCTGGCCGCCACCACCGAGCGCTTCGAGCGCAACAACGTCGCCGTAGAGCACGCCCGGCTGGCACAGCATGTCTACGACCCCAGCCAGCCCGTGCCGGTGGGCTGGGGAGATAGCAGCGATGAGGAAGCTATTTTAAAACAAGCAGGCATCATATCAGCGGAAATGCTAAGGCCTAGAGACAGCAATTTTGGCGCTGGGTTATATATTCCAGATCGTGATGTTTTCGGTGACGATCTTTCACCGACCCTTAGCTTTAAGGGGACAAACTTTTCCGTACGGGATGATATTAAAAACAATATAGCCCAAGGGCTAAATCTTCACTCAGGCTACTATGAACTTGCCGTAGAGATTGGGATGGCACTGGAGCGTTCTGGAGCCCGACTTCACCTCACAGGACACTCATTAGGAGGCGGCCTAGCTTCTGCTGCTTCTCGTGCGAGCGGGTTGCCATCTACGACGTGGAACTCCGCAGGCCTGCATCCCAATACTGTGGAACGCTATGGCGGCACGCTGCATCAGCCAAAGCCAGAGAATATCCAGGCCTTTCGCGTGGCGGGAGAGATACTCACACTGCTGCAAGAGCGCCGCTTGAGCTCCACGCTCGCCACGGCCGGGGTTGGCGCGGCTCTGGGCGGTGGCACCGGTGCCCTTGCCGGAGCCGCCGGCAGTGCCCTGCTGGCCACGCTGATGCCGGATGCGGTGGGCACGCCCTATCGGCTTCCCGGTCGGGGCATCAATCCGATCGAGCGGCACAGCATGGTGCAAGTCATCGAGGGGCTGGAGGCCCAGAAGTCGATGGATCAGGGTATCCTGGCCGAAGCCACGGGACATCACTGCACGTAGGGAGACATCATGCAGGCCAAACCGCAGCGCCCTTTTCACACGCGCTATCAATCACTTCTGTTGCTGGTACTGTTCTTCCTTGCCAGCGGCTGCCAGCCAACCCAGGGATTGACCATGTCACGTACTCATACTGCCGAGGAGTTCTTTACCGGCCCACATCTCGAACTGGCCAGAGCCATCGAGCAAAATGACGTAGCAACACTGCATAAAGTTGCTGATGGTGTTGATCTGAGTGCACAAGGCCACAACCAGATGACGCTGATGTGGTACGCAGTTATGAAGAAAAAGCCCGAAGCGATACGTGCATTGGTGGAGCTAGGCGTTCATCCGGCCGATGACGAGATGGATGGAATGTTGGCTCGGACTCCCTTGGGAGCCGCACTAATGAGTGAGGAAACGCTCTATCTGGAAGCCATGCTTGACGGTGGCCTTTCACCGAATGACATAAACGAGTCTGGGACACCAATATTGCATCGAGCAGTAAGGTTTGGAACATTGGCTCATGTCAAACTTCTCGTCGAACACGGAGCGGATGTCAACCTAAAAGGAGATACAACCGCTTTGGATCAGAGCACCTTATCCTCAAAGCCCGAGATAGGAGTGTATTTAATTGAAGAGGGCTCCACACCTAATTTTCGACACGACAACGGTGTAACGACTGCTTGGGGAGTTCACTTACAAATTCAGAACCTTGAGCACGGCCCTATGCGAGACGGCTTCATTCGCTTACGCGACATGATGATCGAGCGCGGCGTCGAGTTCCCCCCACCCTCTCCCGTCGAGGTTCGCGAGCAGATGCGCGCCGAGGGGCTGACGCCTGTCGTACCGTTTGGCCATGATCGCTAGGAATCGGCGGCGAAGCAGCGCAACGCCCGCCGGCCTGGCCGTGCGGGCGTACTCCTCTCGCGGTGATACAGGCCACCATCCTGAGCAGACCTCTAGCCCTTCACGCCTCCCGCCGTCAGCCCGCCGATGATCCAGCGCTGGCAGATCAGGAATGCCACGGTGATCGGCAGGCCGGAGAGCACCGCCGCCGCCGCGAAGTTGCCCCAGCGCTGGTTGTGATCGGCCAGGTACTGCTGGGCGCCGACGGCCAGGGTCAGCTTGTGTTCGTCGACCAGCAGCACCGAGGCCATGGGGTACTCCATGATGCTCATGACGAAGGCGAGGATGAACACCACCATCAGGATCGGCAGCGACAGCGGCAGCAGGATGTAGCGAAACGCCTGCCAGGTACTGGCGCCGTCGACCATGGCAGCCTCCTCCAGCGAGCCGTCGATGGATTCGAAGTAGCCCTTGATGGTCCAGATGTGCAGCGCCACCGCCCCTAGCGAGGCGACGATCAGCGCCCCGTGGGTGTTGATGCCGAGCCAGCCGACGAACTGCCCCAGGCGGTCGAACAGGGCGTAGAGCGCCACCAGAGAGAGCACCGCCGGGAACATCTGGAAGATCAGCATGCTCTTGAGGATCGGCCCCTTGCCGGCGAAGCGCATGCGGGCGAAGGCGTAGGCGCTGGTGGTGGAGAGCAGCACGATCAGCAGCGACGACACCAGCGCCACCTTGACCGAGTTCCACAGCCACAGCAGCACCGGAAACGGCGGCTGCACCACCGTGCCGTCGGCACGCTCCCAGGGGATGCCCAGCGCCAGCGCCCAGTGCTCCAGCGAGAAGTTCTCGGGAATCAGGCTGCCGGTGGCGAAGTTGCCCTCGCGGAACGAGATCGAGATCACCAGCAGCAGCGGGAACAGGATCAGCGTGAGAAAGCCGATCAGGGCGAGATGGGCCGCCAGCTTGCGCCAGCGCAGGGAACGCGGTTGTACCATGGCCATGAGGATTCTCCTGTGACCTTGCGAATCAGACCCTGACCTTGGCCAGGCGCAGGTTGAGCAGTGCCAGCCCCGCCACCAGCAGGAAGATCAGCGTGGCGATGGCGGCGGCCAGGCCGAAGTTCTGTCCGGCGTCCTGGAAGGCGATGCGGTAGGTGTAGCTCACCAGCAGGTCGGTGGTGCCCGCCGGCGTGCTGGCGCCGAGAATGTCGGGGTTGCCTCCGGTGAGCAGCGCGATCAGCACGAAGTTGTTGAAGTTGAAGGCGAAGCAGGCGATCAGCAGCGGCGTGAGGGGCTTGATGATCAGCGGCAGGGTGATCTGGAACAGGTTGGTCAGCGGACCGCCGCCATCCACTGCCGAGGCCTCGTAGAGATCCCTGGGGATCGACTGGATCAGCCCCATGCACAGCAGCAGCATGTAGGGGTAGCCGAGCCAGGTGTTGACGAGCAGCAGCATGCTGCGGGCGAGCCAGGGATCGGTGAACCAGTCGGGGCGTACGCCGAACAGGGCGTCGAGAATCAGGTTTATCTCGCCGAAGTGCTGGTTGAACATGCCCTTGAAGATCAGGATCGAGATGAACGCCGGCACCGCATAGGGCAGGATCAGCAGGGTGCGGTAGAGCGCCTTGCCGCGTAGCTGGTCCCACTGCAGCAGCGAGGCGAGCACGAAGCCGACAATTAGGGTGAAGACGACGGTGAGACTGGCGAAGGCGAAGGTCCAGACGAATATCTGAATGAAGGGGCCGCGGATATCGGGGTCGAGGAAGATCCGCGCGTAGTTGTCCAGGCCCACCGCCACCGGCCAGCCCGGGGTGATGCGCTCCCCTTCTTCGGTGACGAAGAAGCCCGTCTCTCCATCGGCGCTCAACAGGAGACCGTCGCGGCGGTCGTACAGGCTGCCGTCGTCACGCGCTTCATAGCGATCGATCATGGGCGCGTAGTGGCGCAGCCCGGCCATGCGCAGCTCCAGGCCTTCAGGTGTCGCCAACACCAGATTCTGCAGCGCAGCGCGATAGGCGATCACCTCGCGCATGGCCAGCGGCTCGCCCATCGGCTCTCCCTCGGCGGGCTGAATGGCGACATGGCGACGTTCGCTGTCCTGCAGCGACAGCGGGCCGGTGACGAAGCGCGAGACGCCCTCGAGTGCCTCCTCGAGCTCGGCCTCCGCCTCACCGGCTGCACTTGGAGCCCCTTCCCGCTCCAGATAGAGCCGCACCCCTTCGTCGCTCGAATGGAGCTGAAAGCCGAAAGTGGCGCTCTCCTCCTGATAGGTACGCGCCAGCAGTTGGGCGCGCACCCGCTCCTCGCTGAGCAGGTTGCTGGAGCTATAGTTGCTGAAGCTGATGCCGACGGTATAGAGCAGCGGAAAGATGACGAACAGCGCCATGCTAGCCACGGCGGGAAAGATGTAGCGGTGGCTCATCAGGGTGCGGCGGGTGAAGACCACCCCCAGCGCGGCGCCGAGCACCAGGAACAGCAGGGCAAAGATCGGCTGGCCGTTGAGATGGAAGGCCAGCACCAGCCACAGCAGGGCCAAGACCAGCGCTGCCACCAGGCTGCGCAGTGCCCAGCGGGTGTAGCGTTCGGCGGGATAGCGGGAGCGATGGCGCGGCAGCCCCCGGGAAGCATTGGTGGTGTACATGGGTAGCGTCCTGGGCCGGGCCGGCGACGCCTGCCGCCGGCCGAGGCATCGAGCGGGTTCGTTACTGGCGCATGCGGCGGGCCGCGGCGTCCAGGGCTTCGCGAGGCGACTGGCGACCGCTGCCGATGTTCTGCAGCGCCGGCTCCATGGCGGCCCAGAAGGCGCCCATCTCGGGAATGTTGGGCATCGGCATGCCAAGCTCGGCGTTCTCGAGGGTGGCGGCGATGTTGGGGTCGCGCTCCAGCTCCTGCTGGTAGGCGATATGCGCCACCGCCCCCAGGGTGCCGTCGCTGTTGAAAGTGCGCATGCCCGCTTCGTCGAGCAGGTAGTTCTCGAGGAACTCCACGGCCAGGAAATCGTTGGGCGAGGCGGTGTTGATCATCGCCGCCATCACGCCGAACATCGGCCTGGCGCGCTCCTCGCCGACCCTGGGCAGCAGCGCCACGCCGTAGTCAATGCCGCTCTGCTCCAGATTGCTCCAGGCCCAGGGACCGCTGATCATGGCGGCCACCTCGCCGCGATTGAAGCGCGTGTCCATGATGCTGTAGTCGGTACCTCGCGGCAGCACGCCGCTCTCGATCAGTTCCACCAGAAGCTCGGCGCCCTGGATGGCGCCCTCGTTGTTGACCCCGATGTCGTCGACATCGAAACCCTCCTCGGTCTGGCGGAAGGGGTAGCCGCCGTTGGCCGCCAGCAGCGTCCAGCCGTAGTAGGGCTCGCCGTAGTCGAACAGGATCGCCTTCTTGCCCTGCTCGGTGAGTTCGGCGTCGAGCTCGGCCAGCTCGGCGAAGCTCTGCGGCGGCGTTTCGATCAACGCCTTGTTGTAGATCAGCCCCAGCGCCTCCACCGAGATCGGATAGCCGTAGTGCTCGCCGTTCCACAGGGTGGCGTCCCAGGTGAAGTCGAAGTAGCGCTCGCGGAAGTCGCGCGAGGGCGAAACGGGTGCCAGCAAGCCGCTCTGCGCCCATTCGCCGATGCGGTCGTGAGCCCAGATCACGATGTCCGGCCCCTGGCCGCTGCCGGCGGCCTGCTGGAAGCGATCAGTGAGATTGTCGGGATTGACGATCCGTACCTCGATGCCGGTGTCGTCGGCGAACTGGCGAGCCACCTCACGGATGCCGTCGTAGCCCTTGTTGTCACCCATCCAGATTGTCAGGCGGTCGCCGTCGAAGGCGTGGGCGGAGAAAGCCAGGCCGCTACCGAGTGCAGCCAGCAAAGTAAAGCTCACACCGTGGCGTGTCCAAGGCATGGGAGAACCTCCAGGTTGTTGTTATCGGCGCCGGAGCCGTTGCGGCACGGCGATAGCGAGCATCCAGCCTCGCCAATCGCGGCGCAGTCGTCCTCCTCCCCGGGGGGGCGTAGCGGTGGCGTATGGGTGGGGCGTAGCGATCGGCGTGGCGGGAGTATTGCGAAGATCAGCGCGGGCGGCCTGGAGATGCCGCCCGCGGGGAGTCACTCGATGGCTGCCTATTCGGCATCGAAACCGTGCTGGGCCAGCCAGTCGCGCAGGAAGGCGATCTCCTCCTCCTGGGCCTCGATGACCTCACGTGCGAGATCGCGAATCGCCTCGTCCTCGCCGTGCATCAGCACGACGTTGGCCATGTCGATGGCCCCCTGGTGATGGGGGATCATGCCGCGGGCGAAATCGGCGTCGGGGTTGCCGGTGAACTCGATCGACATGTCCTCGTGCATGCGCCGATTGATCTCACGGTATGCCTGCACGGCCTCATTGTCTGTATGCTCGTCGGGCTCATGAACGTGGTCGTGGTGGTCCTCCTCGTCCTGTGCTTCGTCCTCGTCGCCATTGATCTCATCGCCATTGATCTCATCGCCATTGATCTCATCGCCATTGATCTCATCGCCATTGACCTCGTCGCCGTTGGCCTCGTCGTCATCGACATCGTCATCGTCGCCATTGGCTGCTTCATTCTCGTCGTCGATCTCAGCGTCCTGCTGCGGCTCGGCCTGGTCGATCTGCTGCTGGGCCTGGGCCTCCTCTTCCGCCGCCAAGGCCGGGGCGGCCAGCAGGGCACTGCCGGCCAGAACGACGGCCAGTGCCGACCAGGTACGTACTGTGAGGATGTGCAACATGCTGCTCTCCTTTACCATGTGGGTCGTACGAGTACGATAGAACCAAGCGCCGTGCAGTGCGTTGCAGCGGCGCATCAGGAAACAATTCATTACCGAGACTACCATGGACTGGAATCCTGCCTTGATCTGGCTGGCCATCGCCCTGCTGCTGGGCTTGGCCGAACTCTCCTCCGGCGGCCTGGTGCTGCTGTCGCTGGGCGTGGCTGCCGCGCTGACCTCGGCGCTGGCCACGCTGGGCCTTACACTGCCCTGGCAGCTGCTCGCCATGGGCGTGTTCTCGGGCATTCTCATCCCGCTCGCCGTCAAGGTTATCCGCCCGTGGTTCTCGCCCAGAGGGGTGGCCTACGGCACCACCGGCACGGGGGTGGAGAAAGGCCACACCTATACCACCCTGAAACGCGACTTCGACGGCGCCAGCGGGGTCAAGATCAACGGTGATTTCTATCGCCTGCGGGTCGCCGAGACCGGTGAGACCGAGCTGCCCGAGGGCTCGCTGGTGATCTTCCAGCACTTCGACGGCACCACCGCCGTCGTCAGCCACGTTCAAACATAGCGCCACTCGCATGATCTTTGCGGAGCCCCTTCCGGCCCCGTCCCTACGCAACTGCAAGGAGTGAAAGTGAATATGGATCTTCCCATCAACCCGGGGCTGCTGATCGCCCTCATCGTCGTCGTCATCGGCATCCTGATCATCGCCAAGGGGCTGGTGATCGTACGCCAGTCGGAAGTGATGGTGATCGAGCGCCTGGGCTCGTTCAACCGCCTGCTAGAGAGCGGCATCAACATCATCATTCCGTTCATCGAGCAGCCCCGCGCCATCACCATGATCCGCTACCAGAAGCGCGGCGAGGAGTACTTCCCCATCACGACCAACGAGGCGAGGATCGACCGCCGGGAAACGGTGATGGATTTCCCCGGCCAGCCGGTGGTGACCACCGATAACGTCACCGTGCGCATCAATGGGGCGCTCTATTATCAGATCATCGATCCGCGCCGTGCCGTCTATGAAATAGAGAACATGAGCCAGGCGGTGGAAGTGCTGGCCAAGACCACCCTGCGCTCGGTGGTGGGCAAGATGGAGCTCGATAAACTGTTCGAGTCCCGCGCCGAGGTCAACAACGAAATCCAGGCCGCCATGGAGGAGCCCGCTTCAAAGTGGGGGGTGAAGATCTCACGGGTCGAGGTGCAGGACATCGCCATGCCCGAAGAGGTCGAAACCGCCATGCGCCTGCAGATGGCCGCCGAACGCAAGCGCCGCGCCACCGTGACCGAAGCCGAGGGCGAGAAGGCCGCCGCCATCGCCAAGGCCCAGGGTCAGCGCGAATCGGCAATCCTCAATGCCCAAGGCGACAAGGAGTCGGCCATTCTGCGCGCCCAGGGCGAGCAGGAGTCGATCAAGCTGGTGCTGAGCGCCATCGGCGACAGCGACGAGCACAAGCGCACCGTGGTGGGTTATCTGCTCGGCCAGAGCTACATCAAGGCGCTGCCGACCATGGCCCAGGAGGGCGAGCGGGTGTTCGTGCCCTACGAATCCTCCGCCCTGCTCGGCTCCATGGGCATGTTCCGCGAAATGGCCGGCTCACCGGAAGACACCGTGGCGCAGCACCTGCGCAGCGGCGAGCGCCAGAGCGGCTTTCGCAGCGGCATCGTCGGCGGAGCGGCCAGCAGTTAATGATTGAAGCCTGGGCATCGGCTGTCAGGCCGATGCTCAGGCACCTTTCCGCAACAGCAACGGGTCCCCGACAGCGACTGGCGATCAGGCAGGAGCATCGTGGGCCGATATGCGTTAAAATACGGGCATCGGCAAATTCGAGGTAACCCACATGACCAAGGTATCCCTCAAGACCAAGCAGGACTATTTTGCCAAGGTCAAGCAGCATAACTATGCGGCTAGCCTGCGCCTGGAAGGGTTCAGCGCTCCCGATGCGCCGTATGCACCGCCCAGCAAGTCCGCCACGCTGGAAAAATATCGCCAGCGTTGAGCGTGGCCATCAGCCGCTGTCATGGACAAGTACGGCGTCGGCCAGGATCCCTACTGTTACGACGGTACCAACGTTTTCACGAACCTCCTCGAGATTCGTGACGATGCAATCCTGCAGGAAGCCGAACGCGAGCTGACGATCATTGCAGCCGACGGGATTCCTTTCACTCCCCCGCCCTACGATTTCGACTATCTCAAGACGCTGCACAGGCAGCTCTTCCGTGACCTTTATCTTTGGGCCGGCGAGATTCGTACCATCGACATTTCCAAAGGCGATACGCGCTTTTGTCATTGCGACCGCATTGAGCCGGAAGCCAAAAAACTGTTCGACCAGTTGGTACGAGCCGCCTGGTACACAGGCCTGGAACGTGACGAATTGATAGTTGCCACCGCCGAGTTCTACGGCGATCTCAATGTCCTGCACCCCTTTCGGGATGGCAACGGCAGGGCGCAGCGCATTCTCTTCGAGCATCTGATCATCAATTGCGGCTACGAGATTTCCTGGGCCGGGCTGGATCGGGACGAGTGGATTCGAGCCAACATCGCGGCTTACCACTGCGATTACGACCCCATGGTCGCGGTTTTCAGGCAGTGTATCGGCGCGCCGCTTACCGAATGACGAAGCCAGCTCAGTCGCTTGCAGGTAGCCCACCAAACCTCGCCAGCTGCATTTCCTGCAGCCGGCTGAGGGTGCGCCGGAAGGCGAAGGCCAGGTAGCCATCGGTGTAGAGTTCGTCCATGGCGACTTCGGCTTCGATGTGGAGCGGCACGCGGCGGTCGTAGCACTCGTCGACCAGGGCGATGAAGCGTCGCACGCCATCGTCGCGCCGGGACAGCGGAGGCAGCTCCCGCTCTCCGGCTTCGACACGCTCGGCGCCGTCCTCGGTGCCACGGGCGATACGCCTCGCGGCGGCGACATCGCTCAGCCGCGGCACTTCGCTGAGCAGCACATGGTCGAACTCGTCGGCCAGGGCGATAAAGTCGAGCGCGGCCAGCGGCTGCTCGCACAGCTCGGCATAGCGACACCACACCACTCGCCGACTGCGCCGCTCCACTGCGATGCGGCGGTGGCCCAGCTCGATGGGCTCACGGCTCGTCGGCAGCCCTTCGCTCAGGCGCGCGAAAACGCTGGTGAGGGCGCTCGGCCGGCCGGGCTCGGCCACCCAATAGCGCTGGCATGCCCGACCGGGGCGCAGGCGATGATCGAAGCCGCCGTCCAGCTCCACCACCTCCAGGTAACGCTCGATGGCGGCAATGGCCGGCAGGAAGCGCTCGCGGTTGAAGCCGTCGGCATAGAGCTGGCTCGGCGCCTGGTTGGAGGTGCACACCAGCACCACGCCATGCTCGAAGATCGCCTGCAACAGGCGTCCGAGCAGCATGGCATCGGCGATGTCGCTGACGAATAGCTCATCGAGGCAGAGCACGCGCACCTCGGCCGCCAGCTCCCGCGCCAGCGCGGAGAGAGGATCGGCGGTACCGCTGAGCTGGAACTGGCGCTGGTGCACCCAGCGCATGAAGTGATGGAAGTGCAGGCGCCGGGAAGGCACCCGCAGGTGGCGGTGGAAACCGTCCATCAGCCAGGTCTTGCCGCGCCCCACCGGTCCCCACAGGTAGACGCCGGCCACGGCCCTGCGCTGCTCCGCGGCACCCTCATCATGCAGCGTCTGGAAACAGGCATCGAGCCGTGCCGCAGCGCTCTGCTGGGCCGCGTCCGGCGCAAAACCTTGGCGTTCTACCGCCTCGCGATAGAGCGTCAGCGGCGAGGCGGCGGTCATGCCTCCAACTGGCGCCACATGATGGTGACCGCTTCGCCCCGGTAGTTCAGTTCCTCGAGGTCCTGCCAGCCGAGGCGGCGATAGAGCCCCTGCTGGTCGGGGGTGTAGAGGTAGAACTGGCTGAAACCGCTGTCCACAGCCTCCTCCTCGACGCGGCGAATCAACCGGGCGGCGATGCCCTGCCCGCGCCACTCCGGCAGCACGAACACCGAGGCCAGCCAGGGGGTGAGTTCGGGCCGGCTGTCCATGTCCTCGGCCAACAGCGCCGCCGTGCCCACCGGCCGATTGCCGTGCATGGCCACGAACACCGAGGGCACGCCGCCTTCCCCGCACTCGCGACGAAAGGCCTCGCGGTAGGAGTCGGCGGTGCTACCCGGATGCAAGTGGCCCCATTCGGCGAAGGTCCAGCTTGCCACCGTATCAACGTGGTCCGACTCGGGGATCAAACGGACGAGGGTGATGTCGCGCATGCCGATTTCCTTATCCATTGCAAAAGCACAGGTCTGGCTAACCCAGTTGGAAGGGATAGACCGATCCAATTTGCAGGATGCGGGTCAGCTCGTCCAGTGCAGTGAGGGTCTCGTCGGCCAGCTGCGGGTCGGCCAGGTCGTCCGGGGCCAGGCGGTCGCGGTAGTGACGCCCGACCCAGGCGGTGAGTTCGCCATAGAGATCATCGCTGAGCAGCACGCGGCCGGTCAGCGCGGCGCGCTCCTCGGCGGAGAGCACCACCCGCAAGCGCAGGCAGGCGGGACCGCCGCCGTTGCGCATGCTCTGCTTGACGTCCTTAACGATCACTTCACCGATGGGATTGTGGCCGGCCAGCAGCAGGTCCTGGATGGTGCGCCACACCGCCTCGCGCTCCTGGCACTCGCCGGGCACCACCAGGGTCATGCTGCCGTCGGGGTTGCTCAGCAGCTGCGAATTGAACAGGTAGGAGGCCACGGCGTCCTCCATGCTCACCGCCTCGCTGGGCACGCGCACCGGGATCAGGGGCGTGGTCATCTTGGCGCGTAGCTCATCGAGCGTGGCCTGCTCGTCGAGGAAGGCCATCTCGTGGTAGAGCAGCACCGGCCCGTTGCCCACCGCGATCACGTCGTTGTGGAACACGCCGGCATCGATGGCCTCGGGGTGCTGCTGGGCGAATACCGTCTGCGCCGCGGCGAGACCATGCTGACGCGCCACCGCCTGGCTCGCTTCCAATGTTTGGCGCGCGGGGAAGCGCTTGGGCTCGCGACTTTCACCAGACCCGCCACCGAAGGATTGGCGGCCGTAGACGTAGAGGTGAACGCCGGCCTCGCCGTGTTCGCCGCACAGGCGGGTATGGTTGGCCGCGCCCTCGTCGGAGAAGGCCGGTGTGGCCGGCAGCGCCGGGTGATGGGCGAAGTGCGCCTCATGGCGGAAGATCGCCGCCAGCACGCGGCCGGTGGTCTCCGGCTCCAGATAGCGATGGAAGCTCGACTGCAGATTGGCAGGGGTGAAGTGCACGCGGCCGTCCGCGGCGTCGCGGCTCGGGGTCACCGTGGCGGCGTTGGCCGTCCACATGCTCGAGGCCGAGCACACCGCGCGCAGCACCTGGGGCGCCTCCTTGGCCGCCCGCGCCAGCACCTCGCGATTGCTGCCAGAAAAGCCTAGCGAGCGCAGCGCGCCGAGGTCGGGGCGCTGCTGGGGCGGCAGCACGCCCTGGGCGTAGCCGGCGTCCATCAGCGCCTTCATCTTGGCCAGGCCCTGCAGCGCCGCCTCGCGGGGGTTGGAGACCAGCCCGCCGTGGCGCATCGAGGCCACGTTGCCGTGGGCCAGCCCCGAGTAGTTATGGGTCGGGCCCACCAGGCCGTCGAAGTTGACCTCCCGGTAGTCGGTATTCGTCGTTTGGCTCATAACACCACTCCGGGCGGCAGGTTGTCGGGCAGGGTCAGGGTCTCGGCTTCCATGGAGGCCACCGGGTAGGCGCAGTAGTCGGCGGCGTAATAGGCACTGGGGCGATGGTTGCCGCTGATGCCCACGCCGCCGAAGGGCGCGTCGCCGGAGGCGCCGGTGGTCTGGCGGTTCCAGTTGACGATGCCGGCGCGGATGCGCAGCAGGAAGTCATCCCAGTCGGCGCGCTCACCGCCAATCAGGCCGGCGGCCAGGCCATAGCGGGTATCGTTGGCCAGGTGCAGGGCTTCGTCCCAGTCGCGATAGCGGTAGACCTTGAGCAGCGGGCCGAAGTGTTCCTCGTCGGGCACGTCGAGCCCGGTGACGTCGATCAGCGCCGGCGACAGCAGACTGGTACCCTCCTCCAGGCACTCCATGCGCGCCAGCACCACACCACCCAGTGTTTCCAACTCGTCCTGAGCCTTGAGCAGCCCCTGGGCCGCCTCCTGGCTGACCAGACCGCCGTAGAACGGCGCCGGCTCCTCGAACTGCCCCGCCACCCGCAGGCGGGCGATGGCGTCGACCAGGGCGTCGAGCAGGTGATCGCCGACCTGCCCCTCGGGCACGATCAGGCGCCGCGCGCAGGTGCAGCGCTGGCCACCGGAGAGGAACGCCGACTGCAGGATGGTCAGCACCGTGGCGTCCTGGTCATGGACATCCTTGACCACCAGCGGGTTGTTACCGCCGAGCTCCAGCGCCAGGATCTTCTCCATCTGGTCGGCGAAATGGCGGTTGAGCAGGCCGCCCACGCGGGCGCTGCCCGTGAACAGCAGGCCGTCGATGCCCGGATGCGAGGAGAGCGCCTGCCCCACCGGTGCGGCCCCCTGCACCAGGTTGATGACCCCGGCGGGCAGGCCCGCCTCCTGCCAGCACTGCAGGGTCAGATCGGCGGTCAGCGGGGTCTGCTCGCTGGGCTTGAACACCACGGTGTTGCCGGCCAGAAGCGCCGGCACCATGTGGCCGTTGGGCAGGTGGCCGGGGAAGTTGTAGGGGCCGAACACGGCCATCACGCCATGCGGGCGATGGCGCAGCACGGCGGTGGTGTCGCCGAGGTCGCGGCTGCGCTCGCCGGTGCGCTCCTGATAGGCGCGCGCGGAGATCGCCACCTTGCCGATCATGGCGCCCACTTCGGTACGCGCCTCCCACAGCGGCTTGCCGGTCTCGCCGGCGATGGCCCGAGCCAGATCCTCGCGGTGGGTCTCGAGCACCTCGCGAAAGCGTTCCACCACGCTCAAGCGCTCGGCGAAGCCCAGCCGGGCCCAGCCCGGAAAGGCGCCGCGGGCGGCTTCCACCGCTGCCGCTACCTGGCTGTCGCTGGCCGCCGCACCCTGCCACAGGGTCTCGCCGGAGACCGGATCGCGTTTGGTGAAGCCAATGGCATCGCCCGGCTGCCAGCGCCCGCCGATCATCAGCTGTTGCATTGCGTTCATGATGTCTCCTCGGTATCCAGGACGCGCAGGGAGTCGCCGGCCGACACGCCCAGCCGCTGCGCCTCCGCCTCGTTCAGGGTGAGGGTGCCCTCCTCATCGGGAGCACAGGCCACCCAGGCGGCGCGGAAGTCGGCCATGGTCGTGCTGGCTGCCAGCCAGCGAGGCCGGGCGGGGGGCGTGTCGCTGCCGCTGCGGATCTCCACCCGGCAGCAGCGCGACTTGCGCACCGCGCGTACGTCGTCGATATAGGCTTCCACCGTCGGCCCACCGTCGAAGATGTCGATGTAGCCCTCCCAACGCAGGCCTTCCTTCTTGAGCATGGCCAGCGCCGGACGCGTGTCGTGATGCACCTGGCCGATGCAGGCCCGCGCCTCGTCGGAGAGAAACGGCGTGTAGATCGGGAACTTGGGCATCAGCTCGCCGATGAAGCTCTTCTGCCCCAGCCCGGTGAGGCGGTCGGCCTCGTCGAAGTCCAAGGGGAAGAAGTGGCTGCCCAGGCACTCCCAGAACGGGCTCTTGCCGCGCTCGTCGAACACCCCACGCATCTCCGCCAGCACCTTGTCGGGGAACTGGTCGCGGAACTCGGCCATGAACAACCAGCGCACCATCGACAGCAGCGCGCCGTTGCGCTGATGCTGACGCTCCTTGCCACGGAAGCCGGGGCGCAGGAACAGCGAGGCCACCTCGGCATCGCCGGTGTGGTCGGAGCTGAGGAACAGGGTGTCGATAGTACGGTGCAGGTCGAGCTGCACCGAGGAGTGGGCCAACGTACCCAGGCGGTAGTGATAGAACGGCACCTCGCGACCCACCTGACCCTCGATGGCGCAGCAGCCCGCCAGCTCGCCGCTCTCCTCGTCTTCCAGCACGAAGAAATAGTTGCGCCGGTCGGCCGGGGTGCGCTGCTCGAAGGCGGCCACTGCGGCGGCGATCTTGGCCGCCAGGAACTCGCGGTTGTCGGGCAGCGAGGTGAAGCCGACCCCGGTCTCACGGGCGATCTTCTGCAGTTCGTCCAGGTCGCCCTCGGCAATCGGTCGAATACGCATCACAGCTCCCCCTCGTCGAAGCCCGCTTCCTCTTCGCCGTTGGACGGCAGCGTCAGCGGTGCAGCGAGCACCGCCCGCCCCTCCTCCACGCCGAGCAGCTCGGCGTGCTCCGGCGAGAGCATCAGCTGGCCGGTGGGCGACAGCGCATAGCGCGCCACCACGCAGCGGAAGTCGGCCAGGCGCTGGTTGGCGACCATCGCCGGCTCGGCGTCCGGCAGGGCGTGGGCCGGGCGTACCCGTACCGGGTGCCAGGCGGCATGGCGGAAGGTATGCAGACGATTGCGCTCGCCCTTGATCACCGGCCCCGCGTCGAACAGATCGACGTGACGCGAGCGCATGAAGCCCTCGGCCAGCATCTCGGCCATGGCCGCCTCGTGGGCGGGGTGCTCGCGACCAATGGCGGCCCGCGCCTGGGGAGTGAGCAGCGCCAGATAGAGCGGGAACTGCGGCATCACCTCGGCGATGAAGCTCTTCGAGCGCACCCCGGCCAGGTAGTTGATGTCGTGATAGTCGCGCACGAAGAAGTGGCGCCCCACGCTGTTCCAGAACGGCGATTCGCCCTGCTCGTCGAGATAGCCCGGGAACGCCATCGCCAACACCTCGGCGAAGCGCTCCGGGTACTGGGCGATGAACATCAGCCGCGAGCGGCGCAGCAGGCTCTCGGCGCTGGTGCCGCGATAGCGCGGGTCCAGCGACAGCGCGCACAGCTGAGTGGTCTCGGACACCTCATGGGAGAGCGAGAGGGTCTGCACCTCGCGGCGCACGTTGAGCTGCTGCGAGGCGTGGATCAGGGTTTCCTGGCGGTAGGTGTAGTAGGCCTCCCGCGCGCCGGCCTCGGCGCGCAGGGTGGCGGTACCTACGACCTCGTCGCGTTCGAGATCCTCGAGCACGAAGGTGTAGTGTTCGTCGCCGGGAAAGTCCACCTCGCGCCCGAACGACTGCCGCGAGCGGGCGATGCGCTCCTCGAGGCGGTCGCGGTGGGCCGGCAGGTTGGTCAGGCTCGGCGTGGCCAAGCCCGCCAGCCGCTCCAGGGCCGGCAGGTCGGCCGGCCGAACGGGGCGTACGACCATCATGGCGGGATCTCCTGGTCGATTGGCGGTGTCGCGCATGGCTCGGCCAGCCTTCACCCGGCCGCCACCAGCCGCTCGATGGCACGCTCCAGCCGCGCCATGCCCTCGGCGATGTCGGCTTCGGGAATTACCAGCGACGGCGCCATGCGCAGCACGTTGGGCCCGGCGATCAGCGCCATCAGCCCTTCTTCGATGGCCAGCGGCAGGATGTCCTTGGCCCGGTCCTTGTATTCCGGCGTCATTTCGGCGCCGATCAACAGCCCCATGCCGCGGATCTCCTTGAACACCCCGTGCTTGCGGTTGATCGCCTCGAGATGCTCGCGGAACAGGTCATGCCGCTGCTTGACGCCGCCGAGCACTTCCGGCGTGTCGATGTGCTCCACCGCGGCCAGAGCCACGGCCGAAGCCAGGGCGTTGCCGCCGTAAGTGGAGCCGTGGGTGCCGATGGCCAGTGCCGGGGCGACCCGGTCGGTGGTGAGCATGGCGCCGATGGGGAAGCCTCCGCCCAGGGCCTTGGCGCTGGTGAGGATGTCCGGCTCGATGCCGTACTCCATGTAGGCGTAGAGCGAGCCGGTACGGCCCACGCCGGTCTGCACCTCGTCGAAGATCAGCAGCGCATCGTGGGCATCGCACAGATCGCGCAGGCCCTGCAGGAACTCCTGAGTGGCCGGCGTGATGCCGCCCTCGCCCTGCATCGGCTCGACCATCACCGCGCAGGTGTCGTCGTTGATCAGGTCGCGCACGCTGTCGAGATTGTTGAACTCGCCGTGGACGATGCCGCCCGGCACCGGACCGAAGCCCTGGGAGTACTTGGGCTGACCGCCGACGCTGACGGTGAAGAAGGTGCGGCCGTGGAAGGACTGGTAGAACGAGACGATGCGATGCTTGTGCTCGCCGAAGTTGTCATGCGCCCAGCGCCGCGCCAGCTTCAGCGCTGCCTCGTTGGCCTCGCCGCCGGAGGAGCAGAAGTAGGCCTTGTCGGCGAAGGTGCGCTCTACCAGGGTCTTGGCCAGCTTGAGCGAGGGCTCGTTGGTGTAGACGTTGGAGAGGTGCCAGAGCTTGTTGCCCTGCTCGGTGAGCGCCTTGACCAGCACCGGATGGCAGTGGCCCAGGGAGTTCACGGCGATGCCGCCGGCGAAATCGATGTATTCGCGCCCCTCCTGGTCCCACAGTCGGCTGCCCTCGCCGCGCACCGGAATGACCTTCTGGGGGGAGTAGTTGGGCACCATGTACTGGTCGAAGTCGGCGCGGGTCGGGGTATGGCTCATCTCGGTCTCCATTCCTGCAAAAGAGTGATAGCAACGCAGCGATGTCATCCGAGTATAAGGAGCGACGCGCCGGCCGGCTTTCAGCAATGGGACCGCGACTTGTAGATAAAGGCTTAAAGACGTTCTTCGCGGGGTGTAACCCCGAAATGGTTACGGTAGGCGGTGGAGAAGTGAGCGGGCGAGGAGAAGCCCGTCTTCATGGCGATCTCGCCGGCGGGAAGGTCGCTTTCGCGCAGCAGGCGCCGCGCCTCTTTCAGGCGTAGATCGAGGTAGTAGCGGCCGGGTACCGCTTGCAGGTACTTCTTGAACAGCCGCTCGAGCTGACGCCGCGAGATACCCAGATGCTCGGCCAGCTCGTGGGTGGTGAGCGGCTCTTCGATGTTGGCCTCCATCAGCATCACGGCGTCCACCAGCGGCGCCGGCGCGTGCCCCAGCCGGGCGCGCAGCGGCACCTGCTGCGGCTCGTCGGCCATACGCACCCGCTCCAGCACGAAGTGCTCCGAGACCCGTTCGGCCAGCTCGCTGCCGTGGTGGGAGGCGATCAGGGTCATCATCATGTCCATCGCCGCCGTACCGCCGCCACAGGTGAGGCGGTCACGGTCGATCTCGAACAGCTGCTGGGTCAGTCGCACGCGGGGATAGTCGCGGGTGAAGGCGGCGAAGCGCTGCCAGGGCAGCGTGGCGCGGTAGCCATCCAGCACGCCGGCGCGCGCCAGCAGCTCGGTGCCACCGCCCACCCCCACCAGCACCACGCCGCTGCGCCCCAACAGACGCAGCTGACCCGGCAACGCACTGTCATGCATGACCGGCAATGGGCTCGGCGCGCAGACGATCAGCATGTCCAGTTCGGTCGAAGCGTGTTCGAAGGGAGTACAGGCCGCCTGACTGAGGTCGGCCATGCTGGCAACCTCCCCACCGCCCGGGGAGAACGCCTGCAGGCGATAGAGACGCTGGCCGGCCAACTGATTGACCACCACCAGCGGCTCCAGAGCGCAGGCTTGGGCGAGCAGCGAGAACCCCGGCAGCGTCAACACGCCGACCCAGCGGGCGGCGTTCATGGCGAAGGTAGAGGTGGGGGTATCGGGCATTGCGCAGCGCCGTGTGCCGAAACGAAGGAGAAATGGTACTCCATCGGCAGCGTTGGCAATACCGCACGTTATACGCCCGTTGACGAAGTCCACCGCGGCAGCGCCACGGTGGCCTTTGGTTCACATCGGCAACCGCCAGATCAGAGCCAGAACGCCGACACCAGCCGATAAATCAGGAAAAGCCCCGTGGCCACGGCCACGGCCAACACCAGCCAGTGCCAGCCCTTGGCCGGCCGCTTGGCTTCGGGCTGCTCCTCATCGGGCTCGAGATGCTCGAAGTCCTCGGGCATCCTCACTTCCTTGAGATGCTCGTACTCTTCTTGCGGCGTCTTGCTCTCCCGGGTGTCCATGAGGCACCTCCTTCGATACTGGATTTGCCCGCCGAATCGCGTTCCGTCGCAGCGGGCCTACAAAGTGACGACATCGAACTGAACGTCAGGGTTCACGTCGGCGTCGTAATCGACGTCGTCACGCTCGAACCCGAACAGCTTCAGGAAGTCGTGCTTGTAACCAGCATAGTCGGTGATTTGGAACAGGTTTTCGGTCGTCACTTGAGGCCACAGATCCTTGCACGCCTGCTGCACGTCGTCGCGCAGCTCCCAGTCGTCCAGACGCAGGCGGCCGGCCTCGTCGGTGGTGAGCTCACCCTCCTGCCCTTGAGATGTGTAGAGTCGCTCGCCGAACAGGCGGTTGAGCTGCTCGATGGTGCCCTCGTGCAGGCCCTTCTCCTTCATCACCTTGTAGACCATGGCGATGTAGAGCGGCATGACCGGAATCGCGGCGCTGGCCTGGGTCACCACCGACTTGAGCACCGCCACGTTGGCACCACCGCCGGTGGCCTTGAGCCTGGCGTCGAGCTCACCGGCGGCGCGATCGAGATCCTCCTTGGCCTTGCCCAGGGCGCCGTGCCAGTAGATCGGCCAGGTGATCTCGGTGCCGATGTAGCTGAACGCCACGCTGCGGGCGCCGGGAGCCAGCACGCCGGCCTTGTCCAGGGCATCGATCCACAGTTCCCAGTCTTCACCGCCCATCACCGCCTTGGTGTCCTCGATCTCCTGCTCGGTGGCGGGCTCGACCTCGGCCTCGATGATGGTGTCCTTGTTGGTGTCGATGGCGGTGGCGCGGTAGGTCTCACCGATCGGCTTGAGGCTGGAGCGCTTCAGCTCGCCTGAGTCGGGCAGCTTGCGCACCGGCGAGGCCAGCGAATAGACCACCAGATCGATCTGGCCCAGGTCCTGCTTGATCAGCTCGATGGCCTTCTCGCGCGCCTCATGGGAGAAGGCATCGCCATTGATCGACTTGCTGTAGAGCCCTGCGGCCTTGGCGAACTTGTCGAAGGCGGCGGCGTTGTACCAGCCGGCGGTGCCGGGCTTCTTCTCGCTGCCGGGCTTCTCGAAGAACACACCCAGGGTGTCGGCGCCGTAGCCGAAGGCCGCGGTGATGCGCGCCGCCAGGCCATAGCCGCTGGAGGCCCCCACCACCAGTACCTTCTTCGGCCCGTTGGCCTTGTCGAGCTGGCGGGCGCGGGTGGTCTCGATCTGCTCGAGCACGTTCTTCTCGCAGCCGAGCGGATGGGTGGTGGTACAGATGAAACCGCGAACCTTGGGTTTGATGATCACGACAGACCTCGTTATTGGTGTTACGACGCCGCTCGGGACGCCGATTCGATACGAATGGACAGTGGCGACATTCTAGCGGCCACGCATGCGTCTGTCCGCACTTGAGCGCCGCGGACTCCTGGGGCACGATGCAACCCGGTGCCATGACATGGCAGGAGGTGAACATGAACGCACAAGCACTGGTGGATGAGCGCGGGGAGCTGTGGCTGGCGCTGGCTCCGCTGTGGCTGGACCGCGAGCCCAGCGAACGCGAGTTCGCCCGTATGGTGGCGGTGATAGAGCGCCACGAGCTGACGCTGCACGAGCTGGAGTGGATCTTTCGCCTGGAGTTGGCACCGGTGATGTCGCGCAACCAGATGTCGATCGCCGGGCGCTGGCGCGATTTCGACGACTATCAGTTGATGCAGCAGCTGGTGGCCCACAACCTCAAGCTCAAGGGCTGGCGACGCAAGAGCTGGGCGCTGTTCTCGGGGCTGACCACCATGATGACCCGCCATCGCTGGAACGAGCTGATCGCCCGGGTGATGATGGAGCGAGGCGAGTCACCGCACCCGTGAATTGGAACGGAAGTCCTCATCCAGTGCCTGCTCCAGCGCACGTTCGAGCTCCGACCCGCTGTCGCGGGGCGAGAAGCGCCGCAACACCCGGCCGTCCCGCGCCACCAGAAACTTGGTGAAGTTCCACTTGACCATGCCGGTGCCCATCACTCCCGGTGCCTGTCGCTTGAGCTCGACGAACAGCGGATGAGCGCCGCGACCGTTGACCTTGACCTTCTCCATCACCGGAAAGGTCACCCCGTACTGACTGGAACTGAAGGCGCAGAAGTCCAGCGCCGTTTCCGGCGACTGACGCGCGAACTGATTGCAGGGAAAGGCCAATACGGTAAAGCCACGGTCGCGATGGCTGCGATAGAGGTGCTCCAGCTCGCCGAGCTGGGGCGTGTAACCGCAGCGGCTGGCCACGTTCACAATCAGCAGCACCTGCCCTTGCAGGGCACGCAGGTTGAAGGGCTCGCCGCGGAAGGTACGGCACTCGTGTTCGTGGATGGCCATGTCTGCCTGCCTCGCTGTCACCTTTCCCACGCCACGTTTTACACGTAGCACCTCTCAGCGTATCGCGGCAACCTTTCGATGGGGTTTGCCCAGCGAGGCTTCGTTCGCGCGCCGGCTCCAAGCCTACCGGGAAGCGGCAAGCAGGTCACGCCCAGTGCGCGTTGACCGACCCGGAGCGACTGGCCATGCTGCAAGAACGAGGCACGACGGCGCCCAAGGAGAGCCTGCATGCGCGATAACGCCCCTCGCAGCCGACTGGCCACTCATGAGGTGGTCAACCAACCCGACACGCCCAGCGACAGCGACCTGTTGGCCAGCGATCTGCCACTGCGTGAGGCGCTGGAGCGCGAAGCCCCCGCTTGGGTCAGCGAACGTCTGGCAGCGCTGGGACGTGCAGCCGGCAGCCGGCATGTGCAGGTACTTGGCGAACAGGCCAACCGCCACCCACCGGAGCTGGCTCTGTTCGACCGCCACGGCCGGCGGCTGGACGAGGTGTGCTATCACCCCGCCTACCACGAGCTGATGCACCTGGCCATCGACAACGGCTGGCATGCCGTGGCCTGGCAGGAGGAGGGCCGCGGCGGGCATCAGGCCCATATCGCCGCGCTCTACCTGCTGACCCAGGCCGAGCCCGGCTTCTGCTGCCCGGTAACCATGACCCACGCCGCCATGCCGGTGCTGCGCCGCAGCCCCGACATCGAAGCGGCATGGGCGCCGGGGCTGATGGCCAACGCCTACGACCCACGCCCGCTTCCCGCCTGTCAAAAGCACGGACTCACCTTCGGCATGGCCATGACCGAGAAACAGGGCGGCAGCGACGTGCGCCGCAACACCACCCGCGCCGAGTGCAACGGCGAGGGCTGGCGGCTCACCGGCCACAAGTGGTTCTGCAGCGCGCCGATGTCCGACGCCTTCCTCACCCTGGCCCAGACCGATGCAGGACTGACCTGCTTTCTGGCACCGCGCTTCACGCCGGACGGCGAGCGCAACGCCATCGAGATCCAGCGTCTCAAGGAGAAGTGCGGCAACCGCGCCAACGCCTCCGCCGAGATCGAGTATCGCAGCGCCTGGGCAACGCTCGTTGGCGAACCGGGCCGTGGGGTGGCCACCATCATCGACATGGTGCAGCAGACCCGGCTCGATGCCGCTACCGCCCCGGTAGGCATGATGCGCCAGGCCTTGGCCGAGGCGTGGCGCCACGTGCGTGATCGCCACGCCTTCGGCCACCTGCTGGCCGAACAGCCGCTGATGCAGGCGGTGATTGCCGATCTGGCACTGGAAGTGGAAGCCGGCGTGGCGCTGGTCATGCGCGCCGCGCGCGCCTTCGACGGTGACGCTCGCGGCGAAGCGCACGAGACGGCCCTGGCCCGGGTGCTGCCCACCCTGGCCAAGTACTGGCACAACAAGCGCGGGCCCGGCTTCATGGCCGAGGCCATGGAGTGCCTGGGCGGCATCGGCTATGTCGAGGAGGCGCCGCTGGCCAGGCTCTATCGCGAGGCGCCGGTGAATTCGATCTGGGAAGGCTCGGGCAACGTGATCTGCCTGGATCTGCTGCGGGTGCTGGCTCGACACCCCGAATCGGTCACCGCCCTGCGGGTCGAACTGCGCGCCGCCCAGGGCCTGCAACAGGACCTCGACCTGGCTCTGGCCGGCCTGGAACACGACCTGACACTACCCGTCGAGACGCTGGAGCCCCGCGCCCGCTGGCTGACCCAGCGTCTGGCGCAGAGCCTGCAAGCCGCGCTGCTGCTGCGTCATGCGCCGGCCGAGGTGGCCGAGACCTTCTGTCGCTCGCGCCTCGGCGTGGAAGCCAGCCCCGCCTATGGGGTGCTGCCGACCGATTCGCCGCTGGCGGCGATTCTGGCGCGAATCGGCGACTGATCGGACGCCAGCAGCGTAATCTCCTCGGCCGGTACCGGCCGAGACAGGCCGAAGCCCTGCACATGGGTGCAGCCGAAGCGGGCCAGAGTCGGCAGGCAGTCGAGCTCCTCGACCCCTTCCGCCACCACACGAATGCCAAGGCGTCGACCAAGCAGGGCGATGGCCTCGACGATGGCGGCATCTTGAACGTCCTGCTGCACGTGCCGGACGAAACTGCGGTCGATCTTCAGCTCGCTGATGGGCAGCATCTGTAAGCGAGAGAGTGAAGAGAAACCGACACCGAAGTCGTCCACCGCCACCTCCATGCCGCTCAGGTGCAGCCGAGCGGCGACCTCCGAGCCCAGCAGCTCGTCATCCATGGCCGCCGTCTCGGTGATCTCGAGCACCACCAGCGGCGAGTCTTCTGGGGTCAGCTGACGCGTCAACGCCGGCAATTGGGCCTCCATCAGGTCGTCGGCGGTGACGTTGACCGAGATCGACAGCAGCACGCCCTGCTCACGCCAGCGCCGAGCGTCGAGCAGCGCCCGCTCGAGCACATGACAGGTGAGCCGGCGACTCTGGCCGGCCGTGAGCATGGGCAGAAAGCTGGCCGGGCCGATCAGCCCAATGTCGGGATGCGCCCAGCGCACCAGCGCCTCGACCCCGCTCAGGCGGCCGGTCGCCAGCTCGAACTGCGGCTGATAGTGCACGGTAAGCTCATGGTGCTGCAGCGCCGACTCCAGTTCATCGGCGGAGAAGAAGGGGCTGTCCTCGGGCACGATGGCCGGCTTGCAGCCGGGGCGCAGCCGATCCAGGCGCTGCCTGAGTTCGGCCAGACGCATCGGCTTGTCCAGCGAACCGAGCATCTGCAGCCCCAGGGTCTGACCGACCCGCTCGGCAATGCGTGAAATCTTGCGCTCGACGCCACCCAACAGCAGCACCCAGCCGGCGAAGTGCTGCTGCGCCAGCAGGCGCAACAGCTCGATGCCGTCCGGGTCGCCGAATTCGAGCCCCATGATTACCAGCTGTGGGGCACACTCATCGAGCTCCGCCAGCAGCGCATCGGCGCGCCGATAGCAACGACTCTCGAGGCCCAGGACATGTAACTGGAGGGAGAGGACCGCGACCACATCCGGGTCCTCGTCGAGCACCATGGCCAGCGCCCGCTCTTCTTCCACCTCGGAGAAAACGTTCATCAGGGGGACTCGTTCTCGAATTATTCTGAGACTACCATCATCCCTGATGAACAGCCGGTTCACTTCTCAACGCAATCCACCCAACACGCCCCACTCAGCACGCAAGCCACCCAACCGAGCGCACCCGCTCAGCCGAGAGGACCCGCCACCACTCGCAGTGCGAGCGCCAGCAGCATGACGCCGGTGATGCGATGGATCCAGTGTGCCCGTGCCTGCAGCCAGGGCAGCACGCGTGAATGCGTCAAGGACACCGCCACCAGTACGTACCAGCCGCCATCGATGATCATCGCCGTGAGCACGATGACCGCCTTGGCGGTCACGGACATGTCCGGCGTGACGAACTGGCTGAGCAGGGCAACGAAGAACAGGATCAACTTGGGATTGCCCAGTGCGACCAGCATGCCTTCGCGCGCCGCCTGACGGCGGGTGGTCACCACCCCGGCGGCTTCGAGCGCCGCCGCCCTGCCGGCGCGCAGCGCCTTGATGCCGAGCCAGGCCAGATAGGCCGCGCCGGCCCAGGTGATAGCCTGGAACAGGGTGGGGAAGCGCACGATCAGCGCGCCCAGCCCCAGCACCGTGAGCAGAGCATAGAAGCCCACCCCCATGGCATGGGACAGTGCCGCCACGATACCGGGTGCACGTCCACCACCGAGGGTATGGCGCAGCACCAATGCCAGGCTCGGACCCGGCGACATCGCGCCCATGGCGCACACGGCCACCAGCGACATCCATAGGGAAAGCGGCACTCCCCAGCTCCTCTTCGACGTTACGGTATCAATGGCGATACCACCTCAACGGTGGAACTGCCCCTCGCGCTCGGGTTGCCACAGGATCGCGTCGATGCGCAGCTGCGCCTTGCCGCCGCCAGGCAGCGGCCACTCGATCTCGTCGCCAATACGCAGACCGATGAGTCCGGCGCCAATGGGCGCCATCACCGAGATGCCGTCTTCGGTCGTGGCCAGCGCATGGGGATAGACCAGCGTGCGTATCATCTGACGGTTACGTGTCAGATCGGTGAACTGCACCTGGCTGTTCATGCTGACCACATCTTCCGGAATGTCTTCCGGGTCAATCACCTCGCCGCGCTCGAGCTCCTCTTCGAGGCAGTCGGCCACGAAGCGGTCCTTGTCGTCGGCCTGATCGATCAGGCGCTGCAGCCGCTCTGCGTCCAGGCGGTTGATGATGATGGGGGGACGAGATGACATACAACCTCCTTGGCACCGGCAGCGCCCCTTTTGGGATTGATGGCTGCCGGCCATGCAACGAAAACAGCCCTTCGCCCGATGGGAGAAGGACTGTGACTCTAACTATGGTAAGCCTAAGCCCGATGAAAGTCAGGCCCGGCCAAGACCTTCGCGAGGGATCAACCGCCCGGTCGGCGCCCCGACGTGGCCAGCACCACGACACCCACCGCGGCCAACGCCATGCCCACGAACGCCGCCGGGTTCCACGCCTGCCAGCCATACAGCGCCGTTGCCAGCCCGAGCGCCACCAGCACCCAGGCAAATGTCTTCACACCCATTCCGCAGTCCTCAGCTCCGAGTATAGGCCTCAGCATGCAGCGGATAGGGAGGTACATCAAGGAAAGTGCAAATATCGGGATTAAGCTGCTGGCATGCTGCTCGCTGGCTCGGATGAATCTTCTTCAAGCGCAAGTCGAAAGGCCCAAAACGCAAAAACAGCCGCCCATAAGCGACTGTTTCAATAGCTATTCTTTGATGGTACCGGCGGTCGGACTCGAACCGACAAGCACTTGCGTGCGGCGGATTTTGAATCCGCTGCGTCTACCAATTCCGCCACGCCGGCAGCGCCGAGCATTATACGTGGCCGGTGCGGCAGGTCAATCGCCAGGCCTGACGCGAGAGTCGTTTTTCGGTATCCTTGCCGGCTGTTTGCGGCTGCCCGGCAGCCGCTCGTTTCGACCATCTGCGGACCAACCTGCATGCAGCGCGCCGACTTCCATTACGAGCTTCCCGAGGAGCTGATCGCCCGCTATCCGTCCGAGCGGCGCAGCGACTGTC
This sequence comes from Halomonas sp. MCCC 1A11062, assembly GCF_021404355.1. Lineage (NCBI taxonomy): Bacteria > Pseudomonadati > Pseudomonadota > Gammaproteobacteria > Oceanospirillales > Halomonadaceae > Halomonas > Halomonas sp. MCCC 1A11062. The sequence continues at coordinate 42,894 of NZ_JABFTW010000017.1, read as the reverse complement.
GCCTGCTGTGCGTGGACGGCCAGAGCGGCGAGCTGGCCCACCGCCGCTTCACCGACCTGCTGGAGCTGCTCGAGCCCGGCGACCTGCTGGTGTTCAACGATACCCGGGTGATCCCGGCGCGGCTGCACGGCCACAAGGCCAGCGGCGGTAAGGTGGAGATGTTGCTGGAGCGCCCGCTGGACGCCCACCGCGGGCTAGCCCACATTCGCTCGAGCAAGTCGCCCAAGCCGGGCACCGAGCTGATCTTCGAGGGCGACGTACGCGCCGTGGTCGAGGGCCGCCGCGAGGCGCTGTTCGAGCTACGTTTTCTCGGCGAGACGCCGCTGATCGAGCTGCTGGAGCGCCACGGCCATATGCCGCTGCCGCCCTACATCGACCGCGCCGACGAGCTCGCCGATCGCGACCGCTACCAGACCGTCTATGCCCGTCGCGACGGCGCCGTGGCCGCTCCCACGGCCGGGCTGCACTTCGACGAACCGCTGCTGGAACGCCTGGCGGCGAAGGGAGTCGAAAGTGCCTTCGTCACCCTGCACGTGGGCGCCGGCACCTTCCAGCCGGTGCGCGCCGACGATATCCGCGAGCACAAGATGCACAGCGAGTGGATCGAGGTGAACGAAGCGGCCTGCGCCAAGGTGCGCACCGCCCAGGCCGCCGGACGCCGGGTGATCGCGGTGGGCACCACCAGCGTGCGCTGCCTGGAGAGCGCATGCCGGCAGAGCGCCGATGGCGCCATCGCACCCTACAGCGGCGAGACCGACATCTATATCTATCCCGGCTACGAGTGGCGCTGCGTGGACAACCTGATCACCAACTTCCACCTGCCCGAGTCGACCCTGCTGATGCTGGTCTCCTCGTTCGCCGGCTACGAGACGATCATGGCGGCCTATCGCGAAGCCGTGGCCGAGCGCTATGCCTTCTTCAGCTATGGCGACGCCATGCTGTTGAGCCGCAAGCACTCCTGAGCCGAAACGTTTCTGAACCCAAAGAATGGCTGATCCGCAAGACGACCACCGAACCGACGTCTTGCAGTAGAGAAGAGAACTCCATGCGCAACGAATGCTTCATGTCCTTCGAGCGGCTGGCCAGCGACGGCCGGGCGCGTCGCGGGCGCCTCACCTTCCCCCGTGGCACGGTGGAAACGCCGGCCTTCATGCCGGTGGGCACCTACGGCACGGTCAAGGGCATGACGCCCAAATCGGTGGAAGAGATCGGCGCCGAGATCATCCTCGGCAATACCTTCCACCTGTGGCTGCGCCCGGGCACCGAGGTGATCGAGGCCCACGGCGACCTGCACGACTTCGCCCAGTGGCACAAGCCGATCCTCACCGATTCCGGCGGCTTCCAGGTCTTCTCGCTGGGCGAGATGCGCAAGATCACCGAAGAGGGCGTGCACTTCCGCTCGCCGGTGGATGGCGCCAAGGTGTTCATGGGCCCCGAGGAGTCGATGGCGGTGCAGCGTTCGCTGGGCTCCGACGTGGTGATGATCTTCGACGAGTGCACCCCCTACCCGGCCACCGAGAAGGAAGCCGAGGTTTCCATGGAGCGCTCGCTGCGCTGGGCCAAGCGCTCCCGCGATGCCCATGGCGACTCGCCCTCGGCGCTGTTCGGCATCATCCAGGGCGGCATGTACCCGGAGCTGCGCCGTCGCTCGCTGGAAGGGCTGATGGAGATCGGCTTCGACGGCCTGGCCATCGGCGGGCTCTCCGTGGGCGAGCCCAAGGAAGAGATGATCAAGGTGCTGAACTATTTGCCCGACTGGATGCCCGAAGAGTATCCCCGCTACCTGATGGGCGTGGGCAAGCCCGAGGACCTGGTGGAGGGCGTTCGCCGTGGCGTCGACATGTTCGACTGCGTGATGCCTACCCGCAACGCGCGCAACGGCCACCTGTTCACCGCAGAGGGCACGATCAAGATCCGCAACGCCAAGCACCGCCATGACACTCGCCCGCTGGAAGACGACTGCGACTGCTATACCTGCCAGAACTTCTCCCGCAGCTACCTGCACCACCTGGACCGCTGCGGCGAAATGCTCGGCTCGATGCTCAATACCATCCACAACTTGCGCTATTATCAGCGCCTGATGGCTGGTTTGCGCGGTGCCATCGAAGCGGGTACATTGGCTGACTTCGTGGCAGGCTACTATGCGCAGCGGGGGCTGCCGGTACCTGACGCACCGGATTGAACGACCGACCGCTGGCACCAGCTCGAAGGCGCCAGCGGCCGGCGGCAACACGCTCACTCGCGACTTAACTTACCTCAGGAGATACGCTTCTCATGCTGGATTTCTTCATCTCTCCGGCCATGGCTCAGGATGCCGGTGCCGCAGGCGGCGGCATGGCCCAGATCATCATGCTGGTCGGTTTCGTGCTGATCTTCTACTTCCTGCTGTGGCGCCCCCAGTCCAAGCGGGCCAAGCAGCATCGCGAACTGGTCGGCGGCCTGTCCAAGGGCGACGAGGTCGTGATCGGTGGCGGTCTGGTAGGACGCATCACCAAGGTGAGCGACGAGTTCATCACCCTGGAAGTGGCCGACAACACCGAAGTCAACGTACAGAAAAATGCCGTGGCCAACGTGCTGCCCAAGGGCACCATCAAGTCCATCTGACGTCGACGCTCCTCGCCCTTGCCGTTGGCTCTGCCCGAGCCGGGTAACGGCGGGGGTCGCCTGGCGGCCGGGTGTTCCCTTCTCGATCGGAAGCGAACATGCGGCCGCGCTGCCGTCCCGTAGCCTTCTTTACGCAACCTAGGCAGGGCTCCCATGCTCAACCGTTATCCCTTGTGGAAGTATCTGCTGATACTCATCGTGCTCATTGGCGGCGTCGTCTACTCGCTGCCCAATCTGTACCCCGAAGATCCGGCCGTGCAGATCAGCAGCGTTCAGGGCGACACCACCCTGGATGAAGCGCAGCTCGAGCGCATCCAGCAGACGCTTCGCGATGCCGGCATCGGCATCAAGGCCGTGGAGCGCGACGACACCAGCGTGCTGGTCCGCCTCGACGATGCCGACCACCAGCTGCGCACGCGCGACCTGTTGACCGATCAGCTCGGCGACGACTTCGTGGTGGCGCTGAACCTGGCCGAATCCACCCCGGGCTGGCTGCAGAACCTTGCCGCTTCGCCCATGACCCTGGGGCTCGACCTGCGTGGCGGCGTGCACTTCCTGCTCGAGGTCGACATGGACGCTGCCGTGACCCAGCGCCTCGAGGTCAATGCCAGCGCCATGCGCGAGCAGTTGCGTAGCGAACGCATCCGCTACCGCGGCACCGACATCGACGACCGCACACTGACGATCACCTTCACCAACGACGAAGACCGCGACACGGCACGCCGGCTGATCAGCCGCGAGTTTCGCGATTTCGACTTCGCCAGCGAGCAGGACGGCCGCGCTTCGCTGCTGGTAATGACGCTGACCGACCAGGCGGTGAACGAGATCCAGGACTACGCCATCAACCAGAACCTCACCACCCTGCGTAACCGGGTGGACGAGCTGGGCGTGGCGGAACCGCTGGTGCAGCGCCAAGGGCCGGACCGGATCGTGGTCGAGCTGCCCGGCGTGCAGGACACCGTGGCCGCCAAGCGCGTGGTGGGCGCCACCGCCAACTTGGAGTTCCGCCTCGAGGCGCGCCCGGACACACCGGACGCCGAGACCGAAAGCTTCGCCTTTCGCAACAACCCGAACCGCACCGCCGACCTGATGCGTGACGTGATCATCACCGGCGACAGCGTTTCCAGCGCCCAGCGCAGCTTCGACGAGAACGGTCGCCCCCAGGTCAACATCAACCTGGACGGCACCGGCGGCACGCTGATGAACCGCGCCACCCGCACCAACATCGGGCGCAACATGGCGGTGCTGTTCATCGAGCACAAGACGCGTGACCGGGTGGTGATGGAGGATGGCGAAGAGGTCACCGTGCGCGAGCCCTATACCGAGCGCGGCCTGATCAGCCTGGCCACCATCCAGAGCGCGCTGGGCAACAGCTTCCGCATCACCGGGCTCGACTCGCCCACCGAGGCAGGCGAGCTGGCCCTGCTGCTGCGCTCCGGCTCGCTGGCGGCACCGATCTACTTCGTCCAGGAACGCACCATCGGTCCGAGCCTGGGGGCGGAGAACATTGCCCGCGGGGTGATGTCGGTGCAGATCGGCCTGGTACTGGTCGTGCTGTTCATGCTGATCCGCTACAAGGTGTTCGGCGTCTTCGCCAACGTGGCACTGGCGTTGAACCTGACCCTGCTGATCGCAGCCATGTCACTGCTCGGCGCCACCCTGACGCTGCCGGGTATCGCCGGTATCGTGCTGACGCTGGGCATGGCGGTAGACGCCAACGTACTGATATTCGAGCGAATACGCGAAGAGCTGCGCAACGGACTGTCGATACAGCAGGCCATTCATGCCGGTTACGAACGCGCCTTCAGCTCGATCGTCGACGCCAACATCACCACCCTGCTGGTGGCGGTCATCCTGTTCTCGATCGGCACCGGCCCGGTCAGGGGCTTCGCCGTGACCCTGTCGCTGGGGATCATCACCTCGCTGTTCACCGCCCTGCTGGTGACCCGTGCGATGGTGAACCTCACTTACGGCGGCAAACCGGTCAAGAAGCTCTGGATCTAAGGCTCACCAACTTGAGGTGGTTATGAAAACCCTCGTCAATCGACAGTTCGACTTCATGGGCAAGCGCCGTATCGCCTTCGCGATCTCGGCAGTGCTGCTCGTGGCGTCGATCGTCTCGCTGCTGTTCCAGCAGCTCAACCTGGGGTTGGACTTCACCGGCGGCACCCTGGTCGAAGTCCGCTATACCGTGGCCCCATCGCTGGACGCCATCCGCCAGGTGCTCGAACAGGCCGGCTTCCGCGATGTTTCGGTGCAGACCTTCGGCGCCTCCACCGAGGTGCTGATCCGACTGCAGCAGGCATTCGAACCCGATGTCGGCGAGCAGGTCGTTGCCCTGCTGCGCGCCGATGGCGATACCGTCGAACTGGTGCGCGCCGAGTTCGTCGGCGCTCAGGTGGGCGAGCAGCTTCGCGACCAGAGCGGCCTGGGGCTGCTGGTGGCCCTAGGCGTGGTGATGCTCTACGTTGCCTTCCGCTTCCAGTACAAGTTCGCCATCGGCGCCGTGCTGGCCCTGTTCCACGACGTCATCGTCGTGGTCGGCATCTTCTCGCTGTTCCAGTTCGACTTCGACCTCACCGTCATGGCCGCCTTGCTGGCGGTGATCGGCTACTCGCTCAACGACACCATCGTCGTCTACGACCGAATCCGCGAAACGATACGCACCTCGCGAATCGACGACATGCCGGCGATCTTCAACGAAGCGATCAACCTCACCCTGTCACGTACGCTGGCGACGTCTGGTACCACCTTGCTGGTACTGATGGCGCTGTTGCTGCTGGGTGGCGACATGATCCACTACTTCGCCATCGCGCTGATCCTCGGGGTGGTCGTGGGTACCTTCTCCTCCATTTACGTGGCGGCCGCCCTGCTGATCGCCGTGAAGCTGGAGCGCAAGGACCTGATTCCGCCGAAGAAGGAAGAGCTGGAAGAAGGCGAGGAAGAGCTGCCCTAGTCCAACACTCAGCCATACGAAAAAAGCCACCCGAGCGATAGCCGGGTGGCTTTTTTGAATTCTTCATTCGCCCATGGGAACAGCGAATTGGCGTCGCGAGCGACGAGAGGCTGGTCGCCGCCGGAGCACAGGAACCGGAGTTTACTTTAGTAAATGAGGATTCCGAGCACCGCCGGCGGCCAGGATATCGAGCGCAGCAGCCAATCCGCGTTCACATCAGAAGTGTGGCTTGAGCTGCTGAACCAGGGCCTTGTACAGGCGCGGACCGGCAGCCATCAGTTGGCCCTTGGCTTCGACACTCGGCTGGCCATCCGGGGTGCCCATCAGCGCACCGGCTTCCTTTAACAGCAGGCTGCCGACCAGGCGATCCTGCTCCTCCAGCCCGAGCACGAAAGCGGCGTCGACGCGGCCGGCGGCCAGCTCGGCCATGTCGAGCAGGCCACTGCCGGTGGCAAGCTGGGTCTCGACCTGCGGGCCGAGCTGCTGAACCAGGGTCAGGTAAGCGGGAAGATGACGCGAGCGATGATCGCTCTCGGGCAGACTCATGGCGATTCGAGTGCCGAGTATCGCACTGGACTTGGGCACACGAATACGCTTGCCGTTGTGCTGAGAACCGCGACCACGGCTGGTCAGGTACTCATCGTCGCTGTAGGGGCAGATCACCACCGCATGCTCCGGGCGACCCTTCACCAGGCACACCACCGACAGGGCAAAACCGCTGCCGGCCACGCCCAGGCTGGAGTAGCCATGGAAGGGCTCGATGCGCCATTCGATGTCCCGCCCTTCGCCTTCGCCGGCGCGGTGGGGGGTGAAGCGACCGCTGACCCCGTGCTGGGGATAGCCGCGGTTGAGCTGACGAACGATCAGCGTCTCGGCGTTGCGGGCAGTATCCTCGAGCAGGCGCTCGATACTGTGTTCTTCGTGAGCGTTCTCGATGCGCTCACGAATGCGCAAGAACTGTTCGGCGGCGCTGCGCGTGGCGCGCAGGGCGAATTGGACCATCGGATGCATGATCGGGCCTTGGAGCGTCGGTGATGTTAAAGAACAGGCTAGTTCGAACGTAGATCCCGGGTCGAACGGGGAGCTCGGTCGAACGCGTGGCGCGCATCCTAGCAGAATCGCCCGGCATGCGCCATTGCTGCCGGCAGGCGTGGTAGACTCGGCGGTTCGCAGTTTCTCTCGTACGGCAAAGGCAGCCCCGCATGCTAGAGCGCATTCGTATCGTGCTGATCGGCACCAGTCATCCCGGCAATGTCGGCGCCACCGCCCGCGCCATGCACAACATGGGGCTTGGCGACCTGACCCTAGTCTCACCGCGCTGCGAGCCGCTGACCAGCGAGAGCATCTCCCGCGCCTCGGGAGCCGACCATATCGTGCATGCCGCCCGGGTCGTCGAAACCCTGGAGGAAGCCGTCGCCGACTGCACCCTGGCGGTGGGAGCCAGCGCCCGCTCACGCACCCTGCCCTGGCCGATGATCACCCCGCGCGCGCTGGGAGAACGGCTGCCGGCCGAACTCGCCGGCCCTGAATCGCGGGTGGCACTGGTCTTCGGCCGCGAGGACAGCGGGCTCTCCAACGCCGAGCTGCAGCGCTGCCATGCCCACGTGCACATCCCCACCAACCCGGACTTCAGCTCGCTCAACCTGGCTGCCGCCGTGCAGGTGCTGGCCTACGAGTGCCGTCTGGCCTGGCTCGAAGCCGGCAACGGTGGGGGAAACAGAGAGAACGACCAGGATGAGGAGCCGCAGCAGCCGCTGGCCAGCCACCAGGAGCTGGAGCACTACTTCGCTCACCTGGAACGCACCCTGATCGCCATCGGCTTCCACGATCCGGCGCTGCCACGCCAACTGATGGCCCGGCTGAGACGCTTCACCCTGCGTGCACGTCCCGAGCGGATGGAGCTGAACATCCTGCGTGGCATGCTCACGGCCACCGAGAAGTGCGCCGCCGGGCACCCGGGAGCCGACGAGGGGGCCGTGTCACCCCCGGATGAGAAAGGCGGCGACGGCACAGCGTAGCCTAGCGCCTGCACTGCCACCAAAAATCCTTGAACGCTGCCCGGCGCGCCCCCATATGATGAGTCTGTTACCGATTCCCGCCGCCAGGCCGCTTCACCGCCACCAAGGACCGCTGCATGTTTCAACGACTGCGCGAGGACATCAATAGCGTATTTGACCGCGATCCGGCGGCACGCAACTTCCTGGAAGTGCTCACCAACTATCCGGGATTGCATGCGCTGCTGCTGCATCGTCTGGCCCATTGGCTGTGGCGAAAGCGCCTGAAGTGGCTGGCCCGCACCCTGTCGACCTTCTCGCGCTGGCTTACCGGCATCGAGATCCACCCCGGGGCGAAGATCGGCCGACGTTTCTTCATCGACCACGGCATGGGGGTGGTGATCGGCGAGACCGCCGAGGTCGGCGACGACGTCACGCTCTACCAGGGCGTCACCCTGGGTGGCACCAGCTGGCACAAGGGCAAGCGCCATCCGACCCTCGAAGATGGCGTCATCGTCGGTGCCGGCGCCAAGATCCTCGGCCCCTTCACCGTCGGTACCTGCGCCAAGATCGGCTCCAACGCAGTGGTGACCAAGGAAGTACCGGCCGGCGCCACGGTGGTGGGCATCCCCGGCAAGATCGTCAAGCGTGCCGATCCGGATGCCGCCGAGGCACTGGAGGTCGACCCGGAGCGCCGCGAAGCGATACGTCGCAAGTTCGGCTTCGACGCCTACGGCGTGAGCGAAGACATGCCCGACCCGGTGGCGCGCTCGATCCAAGCCATGCTCGACCACATGCACGCCGTGGACGAACGCATCGAGCGCATGTGCAGCACGCTGCGCAAGCTCGACGCCAGCTACCGCGAGGGCAAGCTGCCGGAGCTGCGCGACGAGGACTTCGCCGACATTCTTTCCGATGTCGACGCCTGCTGCGGTCCCACCGCCGGCTCCAGAACCGAACATGATGGAGATCAAGGCAACGGCGAGCCCCCTCGCAGCAATGGTTGACCTTGGCAGTCGGGCTTTACCATAATGGCGTTTCATCCTTGCTCGCCGCTGGCGGCGGGCCGTTTCGCCCCGCCCGACCGAAGGGCCGAGGTACGCTATCCGATGCGTCTGAAGAGCCTGCCATGCGTTTGACCACCAAGGGACGCTACGCCGTCACTGCCATGCTCGACCTGGCCCTGAACGCAGATAAGGGCGCCATCTCGCTGGCCGATATCGCACGCCGCCAGGAGATCTCCCTGCCCTATCTGGAGCAGCTCTTCGCGCGCCTGCGGCGTGCCGGGCTGGTCAACAGCGTGCGCGGCCCCGGCGGCGGCTACCTGCTGGCGGTTCCTGCCGCAGAGATCTCGGTGGCACGGGTCATCGACGCCGTCGACGAGTCGGTCGACGCCACGCGCTGCCAGGGGCTATCGGACTGCCAGCAGGGCGACACCTGCCTGACCCACCATCTATGGTGCGAACTCTCCGGCCAGATCCGCGGCTTTCTCGACGGCATCACCCTCGGTCAACTGGTCGAGCATGGTGACGTGCGCCGCATCGCGGCTCGCCAGAACGCCCGTCACGACGCCAACACCATCCTGACCTCCTCGCCCTGATCGCCCGGGCAGAGGAACAGACTGGAGAATTCCGCCAGACAATGAGCGCACTCGTCTATCTCGACTATGCCGCCACCACCCCGGTCGACCCCCGCGTCGCCGAGGTCATGCAGCGCCATCTGACCCTGGACGGCATCTTCGCCAACCCCGCTTCGCGCAGCCATATGCTGGGCTGGCAGGCGGAACAGGCGGTAGAGAACGCCCGCCGTCAGGTCGCCGACCTGATCGCCGCCGACCCGCGCGAGATCGTCTGGACCAGCGGCGCCACCGAGGCCGACAACCTGGCACTGATCGGCTTCATGCGCGCCAATCGCGAACGCGGCCGGCATCTGGTGACATCGATCGTCGAACACAAGGCGGTGGTGGACACCGCTGCGGCGCTGGAACGGGAGGGCTTCGAGGTCACCTGGCTGACGCCGGGCAGCGATGGCCGTATCCAGCCCGAGCAGCTGCGCGAGGCCATGCGCCCCGACACCGTGCTGGTCTCGCTGATGGCGGTCAACAACGAGCTGGGCTGCATTCATGACCTGGCCGCGCTGGCCGAGGTCGCCCATGCCGGTGGCGCGGCGTTTCATGTCGATGCCGCTCAGGGCGTGGGCCGCATCGACCTCGACGTCGGCCGGTTGGGCATCGACCTGATGTCCCTCTCCGGCCACAAGGCCTACGGCCCCAAGGGCATCGGTGCGCTCTACGTGCGACGCAGCCCCGACCTCCGCATCGAGCCGCTGATCCATGGCGGCGGCCACGAGCGCGGCATGCGCTCCGGCACCCTGGCCACCCATCAGATCGTCGGCATGGGCGAAGCCTTTCAACTGGCCGCCGCCGAAGGCGAGGCCGACCAGGCGCGCATCCTGGCGCTGCGGAACCGACTGCTCGCAGGGCTGTCCGAGCTGGACGGAATTCATTGCAACACCGCCATCGACGTGGCGGTGCCCAACATTCTCAACCTGGCGTTCGAGGGCGTGGACGGCGAGTCGCTGCTGATGGCCCTGCGCAGTATTGCACTGTCGACCGGTTCGGCATGCAACTCCGCCAGCGTCGAGCCATCCTATGTATTGAAGGGCATCGGCGTACCGCGAACGCTGGCACTGGCCTCGCTGCGTTTCAGTTTCGGCCGTTTCACCGACGAGGCCGATATCGAAGCTGCGCTCGAGGCCTTGCGTCACGCCCTTCCGGGCCTGAGACGCTGATCGTCGCTCAGCCACTTTGCTGCAGGAGTACCAACATGGCGCACCTTTCGATTACCTCCTCCGCCGCCGAACAGATCCAGCGGGCTCTGGCGGAGCGTGGGCACGGCCTGGGCCTGCGGGTCTCGGTCAAGCCCAGCGGCTGCTCCGGCTACAGCTACGTACTCGACTTCGCCGACGAGGCGGCCAATGACGATGCGGTGTTCGAGGAGCATGGCGTGACCGTCTTCGTCACCCCTGAGGCATTGCCGATGCTCGACGGCAGCGAGGTCGACTACGTCTCGGAGGGGCTCAACCGCTTCTTCCGCTTCAACAACCCGAACGTGAAGGATCAATGTGGATGCGGTGAGAGCTTCACCGTCTGACCCATAGTGGGTCGACGATTGTTCAACGCCTGCCGGCAGCGGTATACTCTGCGCCCATCGATGGCGCCGCCTGGGCGATGACCGGGCGACACCGAACGCATTGGATCTCTATTGGCGCCGCGCCGTACCGACACCACCCCGGTGGGCGGGTACGGCGTGGCGCCGCACCATTGGATCTTCAACTCCATCACTCAGCAACGAAGAGGCCACCATGGCAACCGAACGTACCCTGTCCATCATCAAGCCCGACGCCGTCGCCAAGAATGCCATCGGCGACATCATCTCTCGCTTCGAGAAGGCCGGTCTCAAGGTCGTTGCCGCCAAGATGCTGCACCTGTCCGAAGAGAAGGCCGGCGGCTTCTACGCCGAGCACAAGGAGCGCCCCTTCTTCAAGGATCTGGTGGGCTTCATGACCTCCGGTCCGGTGGTGGTGCAGGTGCTGGAAGGTGAAGATGCCATCGCCAAGAACCGCGAGCTGATGGGCGCCACCAACCCCAAGGAAGCCGCCCCGGGCACCATCCGCGCCGACTTCGCCGAGACCATCGACGCCAATGCCGTACACGGCTCCGACTCGCCGGCCTCCGCCGAGCGTGAAGTGGCCTACTTCTTCAGCGCCGACGAGATCTGCCCCCGCTAAGCCACCAGGCCAGGCACTTTTCGCGGGGGCGCTCACGCCCCCGCTCTCGCCCTGCCCCGATCTACGTGATGCCATGACCGCCACCACCGCCCAACGTACCAATCTGCTCGGCCTGACTCGCGAGGAAATGGAAGCCTTCTTCCTCTCCATCGGCGAGAAGAAGTTCCGTGCCGCCCAGGTGATGAAGTGGATTCATCACGACGGCTGCGACGACTTCGAGGCCATGACCAATCTGTCCAAGGCGCTGCGTCAGCGGCTCGCCGAGGTGGCCGAGATTCGCGGCCCCGGCGTGGTCTATGAAGGTACTTCCAGCGATGGAACCCGCAAGTGGGTGCTGGAGGTGGAGGACGGCAGCTACGTGGAAACGGTGCTGATCCCGGCCGACAACGGCAAGCGCCGCACCCTGTGCGTATCGTCCCAGGTGGGCTGCTCGCTCGATTGCAGTTTCTGCTCCACCGGCAAGCAGGGCTTCCAGCGCAACCTCACCGCCGCCGAGATCATCGGTCAGGTGTGGGTCGCCCAGCGCAGCGTGGGGCCGCGCAAGGATACCGCCAATCGCCCGGTCACCAACGTGGTGATGATGGGCATGGGCGAGCCGCTGATGAACTACGACAACGTCGTGCCGGCCATGAAGCTGATGCTCGACGACAACGGCTACGGACTCTCCAAGCGTCGTGTCACCCTCTCGACCTCGGGCGTGGTGCCGATGCTCGACAGGCTCGGCGACGAACTCGACGTGAGCCTGGCCATCTCGCTGCACGCCGCCACCGACGAGCTGCGCAGCGAGTTGGTGCCGCTCAACCGCAAGTACAACATCCGCACCCTGCTCGACGCCTGCCAGCGCTACCTGGCCAAGTGCGACGACACCCGCATGATCACCATCGAGTACACCGTGATCAAGGACGTCAACGACCAGCAGGAGCATGCCCAGCAGTTGGCCGAACTGCTGCGCGAGCTGCCGTGCAAGATCAACCTGATTCCGTTCAACCCGTTTCCTCATTCGGGCTACGAGAAACCGTCGCGCAACCAGGTGATGCGCTTCCAGCAGTGGCTCTATGAGCTTGGCTACACGGCGCCGATCCGCACCACCCGCGGCGACGACATCGATGCCGCCTGCGGGCAGTTGGTGGGTCGCGTCAAGGACCGCACCCGGCGTCATGAGCGCTACATCCGCTCGATTCAGATCGACGCCGACTGATGCGGGAAGCCGCCTTGACTTCAACTCGTCACGGCGCTTTGATGAACAGGCTTTTTTCGTCCCTGGCCAGCGCCGCTCGGGTGCCAGGCAAGCGAAACACCCACAGCCCGACAGGCCCGACCATGAGGATGCCATGACGCGCTTCCCCAACCTGCCAAGCCGATGCCCCCCGCTGGTAGCCATGGCGGTCGTCTCGTTGTGGCTTTCCGGCTGTGCCAGCCAACCCGAGCAGCAAACCGAAGCGAATCCGACCGAGGCATTCACGCAACTGGGCATGGCCTATCTGGAGCGCGACAACCTGCCGCGTGCCATGTCCGCGCTCAACCGTGCGTTGGAACGCTCGCCCAACGACCCCGAGGCGCTGCAAGCCATGGCCATCGTCTATCAGCGCCAGGGCGAGCGGGAGCAGGCTGACAAAACGTTTCAGCGAGCCATCGCCGCGGCACCGGACAACAGCCGTGCACGCAACAACTATGCCGTCTTTCTTTACGAACAGGGTCAGGTGCGGCGCGCCTGCGAGCAGCTCGAGGCGGCTTCCCGGGATACCCGCTATGCCAACCGAGCCCAGTTGTTCACCAACCTCGGCCAGTGTCAGTGGGAGCTGGGCGAGATCGACCAGGCACGCCACAGCCTGGAACGCGCCCGCAGTCTCGAACCGCGCAATCCCTGGAGTTACTTCACCCTGGCTGAGCTGGAGCTGGAACAGGGCAACCCCGACCGCGCCAGACAACAGCTGGAGATATTCGTGGGGCTTGCCGGCATGACGCCGGATGCCCAGGCGCTGGCCCGGCAGATCGCCGCCAGCGCACCGGACATGACCGTCACCCCCGGCTCTGACAACCAGCGTGACGCACATTGATCAACGATTCCAAGACTGAAGGATGCTCAGCCATGAGCGATAACCAAGATATCGATGCCGTCGGCCTCGGGTCCCAGGCCTCTCCCGGGGAGATGCTGCGCCGAGAGCGTGAAACGCAAGGTCTGTCGCGGGAAGAGGTCGCCACGGCGCTCAACCTGCGCCCTGCCGTGGTCATCGGCATGGAAGAGGACAACTACGAGCAGGTGCCGGTGGCTGCCTATCGCCGCGGCTATTTGCGCGCCTATGCCCGCTTGCTGGGCATCGACGACCGACCCGTGCTGCAGGCCTATACGGAGCGCTTCGGCTCCCAGGAGAGCGAGCAGCGGGTCACCCCGGTACAGGTCACCAAGCCACCGTCGCGCATCGGCGTATGGCTGTTCAAGCTCGTCACCCTGCTGGTAATTGCCGGCCTTATCGGCCTGACCCTGGTGTGGTGGCAGAGCCGTGACGGCAACCAGCCGCCCGCCGTCGACGATGGCGAGCCGGTATCGGTCGAGACCCTCGACGGCACCACCACCATCGAGGAGGAACCGCGCCCTGAGGTCGAAGAGGCGCTGCCGCCGGTGCCTCTCGAAGGCGTCGACCCGATCGGCGAAGAGGACACACAGCCCCTCCTCGGCGAAGTCGACCCCAGCGGTGCCCAGGCCCTGCTGGCCCAGACCGGTACCGCGACCACTCCCGAGGAAGAGGCCATCGTCGAGGAAGCCGCGGCCCAGGACATCGTCGCCGAGGTGGAGCCGGAAACGACCGACGTGGCGGCGCCCGCCGACCGCACCGTGCTGCAGCTGACCTTCAACGAGCAGTCCTGGACCGAGATCTTCGACGCCACCAATAGCCGCGTTTTCGTCGGTCTTCAGGAACCCGGCACCACAGCGACCGTCGAAGGAGAGCCACCGTTTCGCCTGACCATCGGCAACGCCACCGGTGTCGAACTGAGCTGGGCCGGCGAGCGCGTCGACCTGCGCGCGCGCGCCGGGGCCAACAACGTCGCCCGCTTCACCCTGGGAGAGTGACATGCATTCCCCATCGCCCATCGTGCGTCGCAAGTCGCGCCAGATCCACGTCGGCAAAGTACCGGTCGGGGGCGACGCCCCCATCTCGGTGCAGAGCATGACTAACACCGACACCCTGGACGTGGCCGCCACCGTGGCCCAGATTCAGCGCCTCGAGGACGCCGGCGCCGATATCGTACGCGTCTCGGTGCCGTGCATGGATTCAGCCGAAGCCTTCGGCCGCATCAAGCAGCAGGTCAACGTACCGCTGGTGGCGGATATCCACTTCGACTACAAGATCGCCCTGCGCGTGGCCGAACTCGGCGTCGACTGCCTGCGCATCAACCCCGGCAACATCGGCAAGGAAGACCGCGTGCGCGCCGTGGTTTCCGCCGCCCGCGACAACGGCATCCCGATTCGCATCGGCGTCAATGCCGGCTCGCTGGAGAAAGAGCTGCAGCGCAAGTACGGCGAGCCCACGCCGGAGGCGCTGGTGGAGTCGGCCATGCGCCACATCGACCACCTCGACCGCCTCGACTTCCAGGAGTACAAGGTCAGCGTCAAGGCCAGTGACGTGTTCATGGCCGTGGCCGCCTATCGCCAACTGGCCAAGCTGATCGAACAGCCGCTGCACCTGGGCATCACCGAGGCCGGCGGCCTGCGCTCGGGTACCGTCAAGTCGTCGATCGGCCTCGGTATGCTGTTGATGGACGGCATCGGCGATACCATCCGCGTCTCCCTGGCCGCCGACCCGGTGGAAGAAATCAAGGTCGGCTACGACATGCTCAAGAGCCTGCGGCTGCGCAGCAAGGGCATCAACTTCATCGCCTGCCCCAGCTGCTCGCGCCAGAATTTCGACGTCATCGGCACCATGAACGCCCTCGAAGAGCGCCTGGAAGATATCATGACACCGCTCGACGTCTCGGTGATCGGCTGTGTGGTGAACGGCCCCGGCGAAGCCAAGGAAAGTGATATCGGCCTGACAGGCGGCACTCCCAACAACCTGATCTACATCGACGGCAAGCCCGCCACCAAACTGACCAACGACCATCTGGTCGACGACCTGGAGCGCCTGATTCGCGAGAAGGTGCGCGAGAAGGAACAGGCCGAAAAGGATCTGATCGCCCGCGGGGCCTGATCCGCCGTTGACCATCAAGGAGCCATCGTTGAGCAAGTCCGACAGCAGCAAGAAGAAGATCCAGGCCATCCGCGGCATGAACGACCTATTGCCGGACCGGTCCGCCCTGTGGCAGTACTTCGAAGGCAAGGTACAGGCGCTTACCCAGCGCTACGGCTACGCCGAGATCCGCACGCCCATCGTCGAGCAGACCGCACTGTTCGCCCGCTCCATCGGCGAGGTCACCGATATCGTCGAGAAGGAGATGTACACCTTCGAGGATCGTAATGGCGACAGCCTGACCCTGCGCCCCGAAGGCACGGCCAGCTGCGTGCGCGCCGCCATGGAACACGGCCTGCTGCACAACCAGACCCAGCGGCTGTGGTACCAGGGCCCGATGTTCCGTCACGAGCGTCCACAGAAGGGTCGCTACCGCCAGTTCCATCAGGTCGGCGTGGAAGCCTTCGGTCTGGAAGGTCCGGACATCGATGCCGAGGTGATTCTGCTCTCCGCCCGCCTGTGGCGGGAGCTGGGTCTCAGCGATCACGTCACTCTGGAGCTCAACTCGCTGGGCTCCAGCGAGGCGCGCGCCGCCTATCGCGACAAGCTGGTGGCCTATTTCGAGCAGCACCGCGACCAGCTCGACGAGGACTCCCTGCGCCGTCTGACCAGCAACCCGCTGCGTATCCTCGACTCCAAGAACCCGGACATGGCGCCGATGCTGGCCGATGCGCCCAAGCTGATGGATCATCTCGACGACGCCTCGCGGGAGCACTTCGAGGGCCTCACCGCCCTGCTCCAGGCTGCTGGCATCGACTACGTGATCAATCCGCGCCTGGTGCGCGGCCTCGACTACTACGGCCGCACCGTGTTCGAGTGGACCACCACGGCGCTCGGCAGCCAGGGTACCGTGTGTGCCGGCGGCCGCTACGACGGCCTGGTCGAGCAGCTCGGCGGCAAGCCGATCCCCGCGGTAGGCTTCGCCATGGGCATCGAACGGCTGGTGCTGCTGCTCGAGACCCTGGAGCTGGTGCCCGACTCCGCCCTGGGCGAGCTGGACCTCTACGTGCTGCCCATGGATGATGTCGCCACCACCCAGGCCATGCTGCTTGCAGAAAGGATCAGAAGCGAGCTGCCCGAGCTGCGCCTGCAGCTGCACTGCGGCGGCGGCAGCTTCAAGAGCCGGATCAAGAAGGCCGACAAGAGCGGTGCCCGCCTGGCCCTGCTGCTGGGCGAAGACGAACTGGTGGCAGGCCGCGCCACGCTGAAATTCCTGCGCGAGGAGCGCGAGCAGATGAGCCTGGACCAGGGCGCTCTGATCGACACCCTCGCCAGCATGACGGCGAGCGACGAGCACGCCTGATCGAACCGCATATTGCAGTAAAAGGAGACCGCCCGTGGCGGAGCTGAGAACCGAAGAAGAGCAGCTGGAAGCCATCAAGCGCTGGTGGAAGGAGAACGGCACGGCGCTGATCGCCGGTGTCGCCATCGCCATTGCCGGCGTGGTCGGCTGGAACGCCTGGCAGAACCATCAGGAAAACCAGTCGGCATCGGCCTCCATGCGCTACCAGCACCTGGTCAATCTGACCGACAGCGGCGAGATCGATGAAGCCCGCAGCCTGGTCGCCGAGATCACCGACAACCACGGTCGCACCCTGTATGCCGACCTGGCGCGCTTGATCGACGCCCGCCTGGCCGTGGAGACTGGTGACCTCGACGCCGCCCGCGGGGTGCTCGAAGGCGTGATCGAATCCAGCAACCGCGACTACGTGCAGGGCCTGGCGCGGCTGCGTCTGGCCAGACTGCAGGTGGCCGCTGGCGATGCCGAAGCCGCCCTGGACACGCTGGCACGGGACATCCCGGCAGCCCTCGCCGCCCAGCAGGCCGACGTGCGCGGCGACGCCCTGCACAGCGTGGGACGCACCGACGAAGCCCGTCAGGCCTGGCAGGAAGCGCTTGCCGTCGCCGAACAACGCAACCAGCCGATCTATGGCGTCCAGCTCAAGCTCGACGACCTGGGCGCCGAAGAGGCCACGCTATGAAGACGACTCTCGCTCGCAAGACCACTCTCGCTCTGGTCGCCACGCTGACCCTCGGCCTGCTGGCCGGCTGCGCCAACCGCTCGGAACCGCGCTACACCCCCAAGGAGCTGCAGCGCTTCGAGGCCCGCGCCGAGCTGCGCAGCGACTGGCGCCAGCGCGTGGGGCAAGGCCTCGGCCGCGCCGTCTACCCCATTTCGCCCACCCTCGACGGCGGCGTGATCTATGCCGCCGACGAACGCGGCCGACTCATGGCCGTGGCAGCCGACAGCGGTGAGCGGCGCTGGCAGACCGACCTCGAGGTCGGCGTCTCCAGCGGCCTGACGGCGGCGGCCGGGCAGATCTACCTGGGCACCCGCAACGGCGAAGTGCTCGCAGTGAGTCAGGCCGACGGCGAGGTCACCTGGCGTTCACGTGTCGCCAGCGAAGTGTTGGCCGCGCCCCAGCCCAACCAGCAGCTCCTCGTGGTACAGAGCGTGGATGGCACCGTTACCGCGCTGGATCGGCGTACCGGCCAGGAGCGCTGGGTGTACAACACCACCGAACCGGCCCTGACCCTGCGCGGCACCGGCACCCCGTCGGTGATCGATCCGGTCACCTTCGTCGGCTTTGCCAGCGGCCGCCTGACCACGCTGGACAACCGCAGCGGTCAGCCGCTGTGGGAGCGTCGTATCGCCGTACCCCGCGGACGCAGCGAAATCGACCGCATGGTCGACCTGGGCGGCCAGCCCGTGCTGACCCCCGATGGCCGACTGTTCGTGGCCAGCTACAACGGACGCCTGACCGCCCTCGATGCGACCAGTGGTGAAACGCTGTGGGAGCGCGATCACTCCAGCTATCAGACCCCCGTGCTGGTGGGCGATCGCCTGTTCACCGTCAGCGAGGCCAGCCATGTGACGGCCTTCGACGCCCGCACCGGCGAGGAAGTGTGGCGCAACCGCGACCTCGAGGGTCGCTGGCTGACCTCTCCCGCCTTCGCCGACGGCAACCTGGTGGTGGGCGACTTCGAGGGCTACATCCACCTGATCGACATTCAGAACGGTCGCTTCACCGCGCGTACCCGGGTCGACAGTTCCGGCATCAGCGTGCGTCCGGTCACCGACTTCCGACGTCTCTACGTGCTGACCAATAACGGCCGCCTGGAGGCCCTGGAAATTACCCGATGACACCTGTGATCGCCCTGGTTGGCCGCCCCAATGTGGGCAAGTCGACGCTGTTCAACCGCCTGACCCGCAGCCGGGATGCCCTGGTGGCCGACTTCCCGGGGCTTACCCGCGACCGCAAGTACGGTAACGGCATGCTGGGCGACAAGGCCTATACGGTGATCGACACCGGCGGCATCAGCGGCGACGAGGAGGGTATCGATGCGGCCATGGCCGAGCAGTCGCTGGCCGCCATCGACGAAGCCGACATCGTGCTGTTCCTGGTCGATGCCCGCGCCGGACTGAATGTCGCCGACGAAGCGATTGCCAACCACCTGCGGGTCAACCAGAAGAAGACCTGGCTGGTGGTGAACAAGACCGACGGCCTGGAAGAGCACTCGGCCATGGCCGATTTCTGGCAGTTGGGTCTTGGCGACCCGCGCCCCATTGCCGCGGCCCACGGTCGCAACGTCACCAGCCTGATCGAGGAAGTGCTGGCACCCTTCCCCGAGCGCGACCTGAGCATCCCGGCGGATACCGGCACCAAGGGCATCCGCATCGGTGTGATCGGCCGGCCCAATGTGGGCAAGTCGACCCTGGTCAACCGCCTGCTCGGCGAAGAACGGGTGGTGGTATTCGACGAGGCCGGCACCACCCGTGACGCCATCGAGATCCCCTTCGAGCGGCGCGGCAAGCCCTACGTGCTGATCGATACCGCCGGCGTGCGGCGGCGCAAGAACGTCAGCGAGATCGCCGAGAAGTTCTCGATCATCAAGACACTGGAGGCGATCAAGGAGTGCCATGTCGCGATCATGGTGCTCGACGCCCGCTCGGGCCTGGTGGAGCAGGATCTGCATCTGCTCGACTACGTGCTCACCACCGGGCGTGCCCTGGTGCTGGCGGTCAACAAGTGGGACGGCCTGGAGCACGAGGCCAAGGAGAAGATGCGCGCCGACATCAAGCGTCGGCTGGGCTTCGCCGACTACGCCGACCTGCACTTCATCTCGGCCCTGCACGGCACCGCCGTGGGTGACCTCTATCCCTCCATCGAGCGCGCCTTTGCCTCAGCCAACAGCCACTGGTCGACCAACCGTCTCACCACCCTGCTGCAGGATGCCGTCAGCCAGCATCCGCCGCCGCTGGTGCATGGGCGACGGATCAAGCTGCGCATGGCCCACCAGGGTGGCAGCAACCCGCCGATAATCGTGGTTCACGGCAACCAGACCGAAGCGCTGCCCGAGTCCTACAAACGCTTCCTGACCAATACGTTCCGCAAGGTGCTCAAGGTTCGCGGCACCCCGATTCGCTTCGAGTTTCGCTCTGGCAACAACCCCTTCGACCCGCTGGCCGGTGCCAGCGACCGGGAGAAAGCCAAGCAGCGCGAGCTGGGACGCACTCGGGCCGCACGCAACAAACGCCGCTGATGCCTGTCAAAGCGCCCGATCGCCAGATCGGGCGTATTGCCACCCGCTCCCTGGTCTACCCTGCTACCTACCCTTAGCTTTAGTCGTTCATCCAACAGGAGGAACCGATGTTCCTGAGTCGCGTGTCGTCGTTCTTGCTGCCGCGTCGCCGTTGGCGCCTGCTGGCCCCGCTGAGCCTGTCCTTGCTGCTTGCCGGCTGCCTGGCCCTGCCCCAGACCGGCCTTTTCGCCTTCCGCCTGGCCGTGACATCGCTGGGTGTGGAAGACGTGCGGATCGGCCCCTACTCGATCCAGGCCGGTCTCGACACCAGCGACGTGGCCTCGCTGATCGCTTCCAGCCTCGGTGCGGGCAGCCTGCCCGTGCAGGCCACCCTGGCCATGGGGCTGGCGCTGCCCGTCGGCATGCCGGCAGTGGAGATGTCGGGGTTCCGCTGGACCCTGGACGTGCCCGGCGCCGATCCGGTCAGCGGCAACTATCAGCAGGACGTGACGCTGACCTCGGGTGACGACACCCGCCTGCGCCTACCGGTGGAATTCGACGTGCTGGCCACCGACCGCCGCCGCCTGGCCCCCATGGTGGAACTGGCCACCCAACTGGCAAGCCAGGGCGAGCTGCCGGCAGGCAGTGAGCTCGCCATCACCCCGGGCAGCCTGCGCGGCCTGGGCGTGACCCTGCCCGCCGGCCTCTTTACGCCGACCCTGCGCTTTGCCGTGGGGCAGGATGGCGAGCTGACTCCCCAGCGCTGATCACTCGCCCTGCCGGCGCCCAGCTTCATGCAGCCGCCGGCGCCCGACCCACTGGCAGGCGAACTGCCAGGCTCCTCTGCCGCTGCGTCCGCCGCGCAGGGTGGCGTAGCGGATCGCCTCGGCACGCGCCTCGGCGTCCCAGTCCTTGGCGCTGCCCAGGTGCGTGACCCAGTGGCAGCAGGCTTCCAGATAGGTGTCCTGGCTGAAGGGGTAGAAGCCCAGCCACAGGCCGAAACGGTCGGAGAGCGAGATCTTCTCCTCCACCGCATCACCGTGGTGAAGCTCCTCCCCCACCAGGCGCGAACCTTCGTTGTCGGCCATGGACTCCGGGAGCAGGTGGCGACGGTTCGACGTGGCGTAGAGCAGCACGTTCTCGGGCGGGCCGGTGAGCGCACCGTCGAGCACGCTCTTGAGCGCCTTGTAGGCGTCGTCGTGGCCCTCGAAGGAGAGGTCGTCGCAATACACCACGAAGCGCTGCGACTGAAGGCGCAGTTGCTCGACCAGCATGGGCAGGCCAGCCAGATCGTGGCGGTCGACCTGCACCAGGCGCAGCCCCTCCGGGGCCAGACTGTTGAGCAGCGCACGAATCAACGACGACTTGCCGCTGCCGCGTGAGCCCCACAGCAGCGCATGGTTGGCCGGCAAGCCCTGTAGAAAGGCGCGGGTATTGTCGACCAGCGCCAGCTTCTGGCGCTCGATGCCCAGCAGGTCGTCGAGGGTGAGGCTATCCCGTGGCGGCACCGGCAACAAGCGGCCGCCCAGCACGTGGCGCTGCCACAGTGCAGCCACATCACGTGACCAGTCGACCTCTTGCGGGGCGGGCGGCAGCCAGTGCTCCACGTGATCCAGCAGGCGGCCAAGGCGTCTGCTCAGCTCGGCATCCATCGGTATCTCCTTGGAAGTTCCACGGTTCGTGGTTGACGTTGCGTCGTTACGGGGTATCTTGTGGCGAACCGTCACCGACGTCCAGGGTCTCAAGGGATCTGAAGAACGAGGAATCGAACATGCGCTGGATTCGTTATGCTGCCGTGGCCGCCCTGGCCCTGACCCTAACTGCTTGTACCACCTCGCCTACCGGCCGCCAGCAGCTCACGCTGGTGTCGGATGCACAGCTCAATCAGATGGGCCGCGAGGCCTTCGAGCAGTACCAGCAAGACCTGCCGGCCGCCGGCCAGGCCGAACAGCGCTATGCCCAGTGCATCGCCAATGCCCTGATCACCGTGCTGCCGGAGCGCGAGCGCGACCAGGACTGGCAGATCCGCGTGTTCGAATCGGAGCAGGCCAACGCCTTCGCCCTGCCTGGCGGCTACATGGGCATCAATACCGGCCTGCTGCGGGTTGCCCGCAACCAGGATCAGGTCGCCGCCGTGGTGGGTCACGAGATCGGCCACGTGCTGGCCCGCCACGCCAACGAGCGCGTCTCTACCCAGACCTCGACCCAGTTGGCGCTGTCGGTACTGGGGTCCGCGGCAGGCCTGCAGGGCCCTGGCGGCGAGCAGCTGATGGGTGCGCTGGGCCTCGGCGCCCAATACGGCATCATGCTGCCCTTCTCGCGTCGCCACGAAACCGAGGCCGACATCATCGGCGTGCGGCTGATGGCGGATGCCGGCTTCGACCCGCGCGCCAGCCTCGACCTGTGGGACAACATGAGCGCCGAGGGCGGCGCCCGTCCACCGGCCTGGATGTCCACTCACCCCAGCCACGGCCAGCGCACTCAGGTGCTGCAGCAGGAGATGGACGGTGCCCTGACCCGCTATGAACAGGCGCGCCAGGCGGGAAGGCAGCCTAACTGCCAGCGCCCCTAGAGAAACACCGATGTATTGCTGCGCCACCTGAAAGCCCCGTAGACGGCTGGAAAACGAATGCTGAGACTAGGACTGCTGCTGTTGACCCTGCCCATCCTCGTACTGATGGGCCTCTACTTCTGGGAACTAAGCAGCGTGCGTGAATGCACCCTTATCCAGGGCGGCTACTGGGACTACCTCGACGGCGTGTGCCGCTCCACCCCGCAGCCCTTCGTGCCCTGGGTGGAACGTCAGCCCTGGCTGGTCAACGGCGGCATGCTGCTGTCGGTGGCCGGTGTGGTGCTGTGCATGGCGGGGCTCTACGTCAAGCGACGCTGACGTTGATCGACCGCGCAGGGCGCGCCCCTGCGCGGTACTCACCTCCCGACGAGCGACGCGCTCCTGTGACCTATCGCCCAAGCGCTACTCGTAGAGATAGCACGCCACCGAATGCTGATCGGCGACCTGCCGCCGCTGAGGCGAAGCCTGTGCCTGGAAGCGCACGCTGAGGGTCCCCTCTCCGCCACGCTCGATGCGGCCGGCTTCGGCCAGCGCCGAATGCTTGGCCCGCATCACCTCGAGCAGCTCGCGCTCCGCGGCCTCGGCGCTCCCCCCGCGCACCTGCAGGTGTACGTCGAGCCCAGCCACTTCGGCGCTACCCAGATGCTCGATCTCACGCCCGGCGATTCGCCACTCGCTCAGAGCGGTGATCACGTCGCGCCCTTCCCAGCCGCAGTGGGCCATGGCCCGGGGGCAGCGGGTATGGAAATGGCAGCCGTTGGGCGGCTCCACCGCGCTGGGAATCTCCCCGGCACTCTCCAAGGGCGGTTTGACCACGCTGGGGTCCGGCTCGGGACTCGCCTCCAGCAGCAGTTGGGTGTAGGGGTGCTTGCGCTCGCGCACCACCTGTTCGGTAGGCCCCACCTCGATGATCTCGCCCAGGTACATGATCGCCGTGCGATCCGCCACGTAGCGGATGGTCGGCAGGTCATGGCTGACGTAGACGAAGGAGATGCCCAGTTCGTTGCGAAAGCGGTGCATCAGGTTGAGCACCCCGGCGCGGATCGAGACGTCGAGCATCGACACCGGCTCGTCGGCGACGATGAAGCGCGGCTCGAGCACGATGGCCCGGGCGATGGCGACCCGCTGGCGCTGGCCGCCGGAGAGCTCGTGGGGAAAGCGCTCGGCATACACCTCAGCCGGCTTGAGCCCGGCCCGCTCCAGCGCCTCGACCACCTTGTGCCGCAGCGCCTCGCCCTCGGCCAGGCGATGGATGATCAGCGGCTCGGCGACGATGTCGAAGATGGTGAAACGCGGGTTGAGCGTCTGGTAGGGGTCCTGAAAGATCATCTGCGCCCGACGCCGGAACGTCTTCAGCTCGCGTCCGCTGAGCTGGGCGATGTCGGCGCCCTCGAAGCGAATCTCTCCCGCGGTGACGTCGAGCAGCCGCACCAGCATCTCGCCGGTGGTGGTCTTGCCCGAGCCCGACTCGCCGGCCAGGCCCAGGATCTCACCTTCACGCAGGTCGAAGGAGATACCGTCGACGGCATGCACCTTGCGGTCCTTGTTGCGACCACGCAATCCATCGAGGAAGCCCTGTTCCACCGGAAAGTGCTTCTTGAGCTCCGCCACTTCGAGCAGCAGCGGTGGATCGGCATCCAGGTGCTCGATGGAGCCGGCGCCCTGCACCGGCTCGTTCAAGCGCTCCCCGACCACCGCCCAGGTCTCGTTGAGCGCCGCCTTCACGCGGAAGGCCTCGGCCTGGTCAGGGTAGTGGCAGGCCGACTGGCGATCCGGGCCGACGCTGTGCAGTGGTGGCGTCTCACGCACGCAGCGCTCGGTGGCAAAGGGGCAGCGCTCGGCGAAGCGACAGCCGGCCGGCGGATGGAGCAGGTCGGGCGGGCTGCCGGGAATGGAGATCAGCTCGCGCTGGGCGCCCTCCAGGGTCGGGAAGGCGTTGGTCAGGCCCATGGTGTAGGGATGGAACGGCGTGCCGAACACCTCCCGCACCGGCCCGGTCTCCATGATGTGGCCGCCGTACATCACCGCCACCCGATCGCAGGTCTGTACCACCACCGAGATGTCGTGGGTGATGAACAGGAGCCCCATGCCGCGCTCGCGGCGCAGCTTGGAGAGTCGCGCCAGGATCTGCGCCTGGGTCACCACGTCGAGCGCGGTGGTCGGCTCGTCGGCGATGATCAGCTTCGGGTCCAGCGCCAGGGCCATGGCGATCACCGCGCGCTGCTTCATGCCACCGCTCATCTCGTGTGGGTAGGCGGAGAGCCGGCCCGGGTCGATGCCTACCGCGCGGAACAGCTCCTCGGCGTGGGCCCAGGCGGCTTTGCGGTCGATCTTGATGTGGGCACTCATCGCCTCGAGGATCTGATCGCCCACGGTGTAGACCGGGTCCAGCGCGTTCATCGCCGCCTGGGAGATCCAGGCGATTTCCTTCCAGCGCACCTTGCGCATGCTCTCGTCGTCGAGCCCCACCAGGTCGCGCCCGTCGAAGTCGATGCGCCCGCGGGGCACCTCGCCGTTGGGCGGCAACAGCCGCAGCATCGCCTTGGCCGCGGTGGTCTTGCCGCAGCCCGACTCGCCCACCAACCCCAGCGCCTCGCCGGGGCGCAGATCGAAGTGGATACCGTCGACGGCCTGCACCGGCCCAGCGCCAGTGCGGTAGTGAATGGCCAGGTCCTCGACCTTCAGCAGTCGTTGATCGGTCATCGGCGTGCCCTCAAGCGTGGGTTGGCGACCAGCTCCAGCGAGCGGGAGATGAAGAACACGGAGAGCACCGTGATCATGATGAACAGCCCCGGCGGCAGGTTCCACCACCAGGCGTCGCGCCAGGCGCCGGAGAGCCGCGCATTGTGCAGAATGCCACCCCAGGAGATCGACTGGGGCGGCCCCAGGCCGAGGAACGAGAGCGTGGCCTCGGCGATGATCGACACCCCGACGATGATGGCCAGCTCGAGGAATACCAGCGGCATAACGTTGGGGAAGATGTGCAGATACATGATGCGCAGGTCCGAGGCACCGGCCACCCGCGCCGCCTTGACGAAGGGACGCTCGCGCAGGCTGAGCACCTGGGAGCGGATCAGCCGCGCCACGGTGCGCCAGGTGAGCAGCGACACGGCGAGGATGACGATCAGCAGGCTCGGCTCGAACAGCAGCACCAGAATCAGCGCGAAGGGCTCGAAAGGGATGCCGTACATGACGTCGACGGTACGCATCAGCACGGTCTCGGTACGGCCGCGGAAGTAGCCGGCAATGAGCCCCACGTTGGCGCCGATCAGCACCACCAGGGCGGCGCCGATGAAGCCCACCAGCAGGGCGATGCGCGAGCCGTGCACGTTCTGGCTGTAGAGGTCACGGCCGAGGTGGTCGGTGCCGAACCAGTGCTCGCCGGAAGGCGGCGCCAGGCGGTTGACGAAGCGGTCCGAGCCCAGTGCGAAGTAGTCCTCCCCGGTGACCATCAGGGCCCGCAGGTGACGCTCCTCCTCACTGGGCACCAGTTGCCAATCGTCCGCCTCGCGCTCGAACACGATACCGCTGCGGCCCACGGCGAAGGCGTGGCCCTCGTCGGTGACCCAGCCGGCGCGCATGGCGCGGGAATCGGGCGAGTCCTGGCTCTGCCAGCGCTCGCCCACGGCGCTGCGCGAGAGCAGCGTGCCGCGTTCGCCGACGATCAGGCCGTGACCGCTTTCGGCCAGGTGGATGTGGTTGAGGTCACGATTGGTGGGCAGCCGCTCCAGCGAAAGGCTGTCGTCGTCCGGGTCGAGGCGCAGGGTCAGGCCGCGCTCGCCCACCATCCAGGCGCTGCCGTCCGCATCCAGCGCCACCGAGTTGAGCCTCATGCCGCGCCCCAGCGGGCTTTCCAGCGCCTCGAACTCGCCGCTGGCAACGTCCAGGCGCAGGATCGTCTCGTCGACGCCCACCAGCAGCGCCGTGGCGTCGTCGAGCCAGGTCACGCCGGTCAAGGCCACTGACACCGGTGCCTCGATGGGCAGCCACTCGCTGCCTGCGGCGGCATCGTCGAGCAGGGCGACGCTGCCACCCACGCCCACCGCCAGCGCAGCACCACCGGGGGCTATGGCGACGTCGATCAGGGTCGTGGGCAGCGGGGCCTCGAGCTCGGCCCACTCGCCGTCGCGATAGCGCCAGGTGGCGCCGTCGCGCCCCACGGCCAGCCCCACGCCGTCGCGATAGTCCGCCGCGTTGAGGGTGCGCTCGCCGAGCGCGGGCAGCTGCACCCAGCGCGGGCGCTCGCCGTCGACGCTGCGCGCCAGCAGCGAGCCCTCTTCGCGCTCGTTCACCGCCAGCGGTTCATGGGTGGAGAGAAACGGCGCGAACAGCGCCATGCAGATGATCGACAACAGCACCACGACGCCCACCAGGGAGAGGCGATCGCCGATCATCGCGCGCAGCGGTTCCTGCGCGCTCTTGAGTATGCGGGATCCGATCATTTGAAGCTCACCCTCGGGTCAAGCATGGTGTAGAGAATGTCCACCAGCAGGTTGAGCGTGACCACGAAGGCCGCCATCACCAGGAAACTGGCCTGGGCCAGGGGGAAGTCCGAGGTGCGCACCGAGTTGAGGATCTCGCGCCCCAGCCCCGGCCAGGAGAACACCACCTCCACCACCACCTGACCGCCGGCGGCCAGGCCCACGGTCACCGCCAGTTGAGTCACCACCGGCAGCAGCGCATTGCGCGCGGCGTGGGCGTAGAGGATACGCCGCTCCGGCAGGCCCTTGGCGCGGGCCATCTCGATGAAGTCCTCGCCGTACACCTCGAGCATGGTGTTGCGCATGATCAGCAGCGGCGAGCCCAGGTAGTAGAGCGCTACCACCAGCGCCGGCAGGATCAGGTGGTGCAGGAAGTCGAGGGTGAAGATCTTGTCGAAGAAGCCCGTAGCCTCGTAGGGCAAGGTGCGCATGCCGCTGGTGGGCAGCCAGCCCAAGGCGATGCCGAATACCAGAATGGCGATCATGCCGGTCCAGAACATCGGCGCCGAACGGAACATCAGACCGACGAAGATGCCGGTGGTGTCGGTACGGCTGCCGCGACGCCAGGAGAGCCAGGCCCCCAGCGGCACGCCCACGGCGTAGGCCAGCAGGATCGCCGGCAACATCAGCACCATGGTGTTGCCGAGCCGTTCCCAGATGATGTCGGCCACCGGTGCGCGGTAGTGGAAGGAGTAGCCGAAATCGCCCTGCAGGATGTTGGCCAGGTAGATGAAGTACTGCTCCCAGATCGGCCGGTCGAGACCGAAGCTGGCGCGGATGCGCTCGCGCTCCTCGGGGCTCAGGCCCTCGGTGATCAGAGCGGCGGTGGGGTCGGGCAGCCCCAGGCGGAACAGGAAGAACAGCATGGTGGCGATGATGAACAGCGCCATCAGGCCGTGCAGCACACGGCGTATCAGGTAGCTTCTGCGTGACGACATGGAAGACTCGCTCTTGACGACTGGCACTCCCTCTCACCGCCTTGTGAGCGGTGAGAGGGAAACCTACGGCTCGGAAAAGGCTTACCTGACCAGGCGGCCTTCGTCGTCCCAGGAGTAACCGGCTTCCTCGAGCTCGGCCCGGGCAGCCTCCATGTCGAAGTCGAAGCGCTCGACGAAGGGGTCGTGCCAGAAGGTATTGACCGGCGCGATCACGCTGGAGCCCACCTCGCCACGACCGTCGAGCAGCACGTTGACCATGCGCTCGCGGTCGGTGGCCATGGTCAGGGCACGGCGCACGGCGCGGTCGTCGAACGGCTCGCGACGCAGGTTGTAGGTCATGTGGAAGTAGCCGAAATCGGGCACGTTGACCACGGTGAGGTGGTCCTCGCCCTCGGCCAGGCCGATCTGGCCGGGCTCCATGCGCCAGGCGGTGACGTCGATCTGGCCGGTCTGCAGGCCGGTGTAGACGCCCTCCATGTCGGCGTAGATGATGAACTCGACGCCATCCGCGGCAATCTCGTCAGCGTGGAAGTGCTCCTCGAACTTGCTCAGCGCCATGAACTCGCCGCGATCGAAGCGCTCGTGCACGAAGGGCCCGGAGCCGACGGTGGGAATCTGCGAGGGCGAGAGCGTCGAAGCGTCCTCGATCTCCTCCCACAGATGTTTGGGCAGGATCGGGATCTGCGACAGCGAGATGCTGGCAAAGGAGGCCGAAGGCTCGCTCAGGTGAAAATGCACGGTATGTTCGTCGACCTGCTCGGCCCGCTCCAGCGCGGCCAGGTAAGAGTTGAAGTAGCTGTAGTCCTGGTCGAGATAGTAGTTCCAGGTGAAGGCGACGTCCTCGGCGGTGACCGGCTCGCCGTCATGAAAGGTCATGCCCTGGCGCAGGGTGACCGCCACGGTGTTGTCGTCGACCTGATCCACCGACTCGGCGGCCCAGGGCAGCGGCTCCACATCGGCGGAGAGACGTACCAGGCGATCGTAGTAGAGGCGCATCCACTTCCAGCCCCATACCGAGGTGGACGCCAGCGGGTTGAGGTTGTCCGGCTCCTGCGGGCCGCCGATACGCAGGATGGAACGATCGCCCACCGGGCGTGCCTCCATCGGACCCCACTCGCTGTAGAGCCCCTCGCCGGCCATGGGGTTGATGCCTTCGAAGGCATCGTGATTGAACGCTACCACCTCATCGCGATGGAACAGCACGACGAGAGGCGCGTCGGGCTTGTAGAGCTCCTGCATCTCCTGAACGATACGCTGGCGCTCGTCCATGTCGAAGGCCTGAGACTGCTGGTCGAACAGCGCGTCGAACTCCGGATTCTCGTAGCCCCCCGGGTTGTTGCCGCCGAGATTGGACTGGCGTGAATCGAGAGTGCTGAGGAAGAACTGCGGATCGAGACGGTCGGTGCGCCCGCTCCAACCGAGAATGGTCGCGTCGAAGTCCTGCTGATCGTAGAAGCGCTCCAGCGCGGTGCTGAACTCGGTGGGCTGGACGTTGACCTCGAAGCCCAGTTCGCGCCAGCGCTCGGCGATGATGAAGGCAGCTTCGTAGCGGATGGGATCGTAGGACTCGGTGGTGGTCATCAGATTGATGGAAGCGACACGCTCCTGAGCCAGCACCTGGCCACCGGCTACCATTAGCCCCACGCTCACCGCAGCGGACACGAGCTTGATGGGCACTCCGGCCCTGATCTTGTTTTTCACTGTTTTTTCCTCGGATTGTAGTTGTTATTCATGCCGGAAGCGCAGCCCGGCATGAATATCTCCAACCCAACCTAGGAAGCAGCGTTGAAGGTGTCAACCCTGCGCTTCAACGCTTGTCCTGCAGCCGCTGCCTGAGAGTGTCCCGCACCGGCCCCGTCTCCGGACGCTTGTTGCGCCATAGGAAGAACGACTCCGCGGCCTGCTCCACCAGCATGCCGAGTCCGTCGATACCCCGCGCCCCACGGGCCTCGGCCCAGCACAGGAAGACGGTGGGTTCGGCGCCGTACATCATGTCGTAGGCGCTGGCTCCAGGAGCAAAAAGCGCATCGGGCAACGGCGGCAGCTCGCCGGAAAGACTGGCACTGGTACCGTTGACCACCAGGTCAAACGGCCCCACGACCGCCTCGAAACCGCCGCCATGGATCTCGCCCAGATCGGCGAAATCCGCCGCCAGCGCCGCGGCCTTGGCCGCCGTACGGTTGGCCACCTGCACACGTGCCGGTCGCATCGCCAGCAGCGGCTCCAGCACACCACGCACCGCACCACCCGCGCCGAGCACCAGGATACGGGCCCCTTCCAGTGCCACCCCATGGTGCTGAAGATCGCGCACCAGGCCGACGCCGTCGGTGGTATCACCGTATGTGAGACCGTTCTTGCCCAGCACCAGCGTATTGACCGCCCCGGCCCGCTGAGCGCGACGGCTCAGGGTATCGCAGAGCTGGAAGGCTTCCTCCTTGAACGGCACGGTGACATTGGCGCCGCGTCCGCCCTGGGCCACGAAGCGCTGCCAGGCGCCAGCGAAGTCGTCCAATGGCGCCTCGATGGCGGTGTACTCGAGCGCCTCGCCGGTCTGCGCAGCAAAAGCGGCGTGGATCAGCGGCGACTTCGAATGCGAGATGGGATTGCCGAAGACGCAGTAGCGGTTGGTCATGAAGAGACTCCTCCCCCTGCTATTTCCCCCAGCCAGTCGCGGGGGCGCAGATACTCCCGATACAAAACCTCTTCGGCGCTACCCGGCTCGGGCGTCCAGCCATACTCCCAGCGCGCCAGCGGCGGCATCGACATCAGGATCGATTCGGTACGCCCGCCGCTCTGCAGCCCGAACAGGGTGCCGCGGTCCCACACCAGGTTGAACTCCACGTAGCGGCCGCGACGGTAGAGCTGAAACTCGCGTTCGCGCTCGCTCCAGGGGGTGTCGCGCCGGCGCCGGACAATGGGCAGGTAGGCGTCGAGGAAGGCATCCCCCACCGCGCGCTGGAAGGCAAAGCAGCTATCGAAGTCCCACTCGTTGAAGTCGTCGAAGAACAGCCCGCCCACGCCGCGGGTCTCCTCGCGGTGCTTCAGGTAGAAGTACTCGTCGCACCAGGCCTTGAAGCGCGGGTAGACCTCGGCGCCGAAAGGGGCGCAGGCGTCGCGGGCCACCCGGTGCCAGTGCACCACGTCTTCGAGCACCGGATAGTAGGGGGTGAGATCGAAGCCGCCGCCGAACCACCACACCGGCGCCTCGCCCTCCTTCTCGGCAATGAAGAAACGCACGTTGCCGTGACTGGTCGGCACGTGGGGGTTCTCGGGGTGCAGCACCCAGGAGACGCCTACCGCATGGAAGCCGCGACCGGCCAGCTGAGGCCGGGTCGCGGTGGCCGAGGGCGGCAGCCGGTCACCGTAAACGTGGGAGAAGTTGACCCCGCCCTTCTCGAACACGCGACCGTGCTCCATCACCCGGGAACGGCCGCCACCGCCGGCCTCGCGCTGCCAGCTCTCCTCGCGGAAACCGGCGCCGCCGTCCTCGGTGGCCAGGCCATCGCACAGCCGATCCTGCAGGTCGAGCAGGTAGGACTTCACCGTTTCGAGATTGGCTCGCACCGCGTCTCTCCTCGTCGCTGACTGGTCTAAGCCTAGGCCCGCAGCACCCGGCCGCTGCGCAGGTCGCGAATGGTACTGGGCCGGTCGAGCCCACCCAGCTCGCCTTCGACGATGGCATCCAGTTCGTCGCCGAAGATCTCGCGCACCTCGGCGGCGCTCATGGCCGAGGGTTCGCTGGCCTTGTTGGCCGAGGTCGAGACGATCGGCCCACCGTAGGCCTGACACAGAGCGATGACACCGGGATGGTCGCTGACCCGCAGTGCCACGCACTCATGGGCGCCACGTACCAGCGCATGGGTACGCCCGTTGTCCGGCACCAGCCAGGTGTTGGGCCCCGGCCAGCTGGCGACCAGCGGCGCATGCAGCTCTGGCGGCAGCCCCTCGAGCCAGGGAGCGAACTGCGCGATGGAAGCGGCGATCAGAATCAGCCCCTTGGCCGGGTCGCGCTGCTTGAGCCGCAGCAAGCGCGCCACGGCCTCGTCGCTGTCGGGATCACAGCCCAGCCCCCACACGCCTTCGGTGGGATAGGCAATCACGCCGCCACCACGCAGCGCGGCAACGGCGGCATCCAGTGTATCGGCCACGATCATGGGCTCTCCTGCGGGCAGTGCAACCGCCGCAGCCAAGTGACCGCGGCGATCAAGAAAGGTCGATATGCTAGCACGCTCAGGCCGTCTCCGGCAGGCGCACCCAGCCGCCCGGAGCCTGGGCGGCACGGCCCTCGAGTTCGAGCTCCAGCAGACGGCGCTGACAGTCGGACACGCTCAGTCCGGTCAGGTTAACCAGGGCATCGAGAGGAGACGGCGAGTCGCTCAGCCAGCGCAACAGCGGATCGGCCACACTGCCCGCCTCGGCGCCAGACGCCTGTGATGCAACCACGGGAGCCACCACGGCCGCCCAGTGGCTGAGTTCTTCGAGGATGTCGTCGATATGACGCACCAGCACCGCACCCTGACGAATCAGCTGCAGGCAGCCGCGGGCCTGGGGATTGTTGATCGAGCCGGGCAGCGCGAAGACTTCGCGATTCTGCTCCATGGCCAGCCGGGCGCTGACCAGCGAACCGCTCTTCTCGGCGGCCTCCACCACCAGCACGCCCAACGACATGCCGGTGACGATGCGATTGCGGCGGGGAAAGAAACCGGAGCGGGCCGGTGTGCCGGGCAAGTATTCGGAGAGCACCAGACCGCCATGTTCGAGCAACTGATGGTAGAGCCGTCCATGACGCGGCGGATAGATGACATCGGCACCGCAGCCCAGCACCGCCACACTGCGCCCACCGGCTTCGATGGCGGCCTGCTGGGCCGCACCGTCGATGCCCAGCGCCAACCCGCTGACCACGCACCAGTCGCGGCTGGCCAGCTCGCGCCCAAAGAGCGCCGCATTGGTCAAGCCGTCGCGGGTGGGGCGACGGGTGCCGACGATGGCAAGCCCGGGGGGCTCCAGCGCGGCCAGGTCGCCGACTCCCCAGAGCAGCGGCGGCGGGTCGCCGATCTGTTCCAGCAGCGCCGGCCAGGCCGGGTGCCCCGGATACAGCAGGTGCCGCCCGGGCGCGGCCGTAAGCCAGGCCAGATCGGCCTCCAGCGCCTCGGTCAGCGGGCTGCGCCCCGGGTGGTCGAGCCAGTGGCGCAGCATCGTGGCCGCCTGATGCGGCAGCCGGGCCAGCCAGCCGGCAGGCCAGTCGGGGGCGGCCGCGGCGATCTCGGCCAGCCGCGCCGACCCCACGCCTGGCAGCTTCGTCAGTATCAGCCACTCCTGTTGGCCAAGCACACTCTCTCCAGCTTTCACCGCTGTGCCACCCCCACCCCGCGCCGGGGGTTGTGCACGCGATCGCCGACTTCGAGGGTGCGCGTCGCCTGCAGCACCAGGCCGTAGCTCACCTTCTCGTAGGGCCGGAAGACCATGATCAAGCCGGCATCGGTGCCGGGCAGGCGCAGCGACTCGCCGGTGCGTGGGTCGATGATGCGCTCGCCCTGCTGCTCGACCTGCAGCACGTGTCCGATCTCGAGCCCGTCGCGGCGCCCTCGGTCCAGTGTCACCACCTGCAGCCGGCCGATGAAGCGCACCCCTCCGGGCACCGCCAGAATGGCGCCTTGTACGTCGTGGTCGGGTGCACGTGGCACGAACTCGCTGACCAGTTCACGCTCCTCCAGCGGCAGCACGATGTCGTCATTGCGCACCTCCTGGTTGGCGGAGACGATCTCCATGATCGCAATGTCGTCTTCACTGCGATCGGCCCGCGCCCGACCGATGCTAACCAGCTCCAGACCCAGCAGTTCACCGCTGGCGCCATCCTGGTAGCGGTCGCCCACACGGTAGATGCCGTAACGCGACCCGCGCTGCAGCTCGCCGCGAGCATAGATTCGATCGCCCGCGCCGCTGATGATGCGCCGGTCGTTGCCGGCCACCACGTAGGCCAGTTCGTTCAAGGCTTCGGGGTCGTCGACGACCCGATGATCGCGCAGGAAATGGCGCACCGCATCGAGGGGGATCGGCTCGATGGCCTCGCGCACGGGCACGCGGCGCACCTCAGGCGAGAGTCGCACCTCGCCCTGGCCGCGTTCCAGCCCCAAGCAGGGTCGCCCGTTGCAGTCGTAGAGATAGACCACATCGCCGGGATAGATCAGGTGGGGGTTGCGAATCTGCGGATTGACCTGCCACACCTCCGGCCACTGCCAGGGATGGCTCAGGAAGCGCCCCGAGATGTCCCACAGGGTATCGCCACGCACCACCGTATAGCGATCCGGTGCATCGCTGCGCAGGCCCCGGTCCCAACTGAGCCCCTGGGCCTGAGCCAGCGCCGCGCAGAGCAGCAGCGCCATGCCGCCACCCCAGCTCAGCGCTCTCTTCACCAAAGCCCTTTTCATCAGAACTTGCTTCATCAGCACAATCTTCCGCGGCCCGCCGGGCTTCCGCTTCGTACTCTTCTGCATCCCGTCCGCTCCCCCGCCCTTCACCCCAGCTGTCCTGCGCGACGCATCCACCCCCGGAACCGAGGTGCCATGCTATAGTCCAACACTATTGAATCGATATGCGGCCGGCAGTTTCACCCCGGCGCGCCAACCCCTAGAATAGGGGCAATCCCCGAATGACAGCATAACGGTGGTTCCAACGCCATGGCCAAATTGACTATCCTCGAATTTCCCGACGAGCGGCTGCGCACCAGAGCGGCGCCGGTCGAAGCGGTCGATGACGAGGTACGCCGGCTGGTCGACGACATGCTCGAAACCATGTACGACGCCTCCGGAATCGGCCTTGCCGCCACCCAGGTGGACGTCCACCGCCGCGTGATCGTGATGGACGTCAGCGAGGAACGCTCGCACCCCCTGGTACTGATCAACCCCGAGTACACGCCCATCGGCGAAGAGCGCGAGCTGATGTCCGAGGGCTGCCTGTCGATCCCCGAGTACTATGCCGAGGTGCCGCGCGCGCTGAAGGTCCGGCTCAAGGCGCTGGACCGCGACGGCAAGCCCTACGAGCTCGAGGCGGACGGTCTGCTGGCCCACTGCATCCAGCATGAGTACGACCATCTCGAAGGTGTGCTGTTCGTCGACTACCTCTCGCCACTCAAGCGCGACCGCGTGCTCAAGAAAATGCAGAAGCGCCACAAGCTGCAATCTGCCTGACCCAGAATGACGGTTAACGAAGGCCGGCGCCGGTGCGCCGGCCTTCGTCGTTTGCGGCCGCCTCCGTTATGATGAGGGCAACCGTTCATTGGCAAGGCTCGACTCATGTCCCGACCTCTGCGCATCATCTTCGCCGGCACCCCCGATTTCGCTGCCGCCAGCCTGGCCTCCCTGCTGCACAGTCAGCACCAGGTAATCGCCGTCTACACCCAGCCCGACCGCCCGGCCGGCCGAGGCCGCAAGCTCACCGCCAGCCCGGTCAAGTCGCTGGCCCTGGAGCACGGGCTGCCGGTGCTGCAGCCCGAAACCCTGAAGAGCGCCGAGGTGCAGGCCGAACTGGCCGCCTTCGAGGCCGACCTCATGGTGGTGGTGGCCTACGGTCTGATCCTGCCCCAGACGGTGCTCGATACCCCCCGCCTCGGCTGCCTCAACGTGCACGCCTCGCTGCTGCCACGCTGGCGCGGTGCGGCGCCGATCCAGCGCGCCATCGAGGCCGGTGACGACGCGAGCGGCGTGACCATCATGCAGATGGATGCCGGGCTCGATACCGGCGACATGCTATTGGTGAAGCGCACCCCCATCACCGCCACCACCACCGGCGGCGAGCTGCACGACACCCTGGCCCGGCTGGGCGGCGAGGCGATCGTCGAGGCACTGGATGCCCTGGCAGGCGACGGGCTTGCCGCCACGCCGCAGCCCGAGGCTGGCGTGACCTATGCCGCCAAGCTCTCCAAGGCCGAGGCCGAGCTGGACTTCAGCCGCCCCGCCGCCGAGCTTGCCGCCAAGGTACGCGCCTTCAATCCCTGGCCGGTCGCCTGGTGCCACCTGGGCAGCGAGCGCCTGCGCCTGCTGATGGCCGAGGTCGGCACCGCACGCGATGACGAGCCCGCCAGCGTGCCGGGCACCCTGCTGGCGCCCGATACGGATGCACTGCGCATCGCCTGCGGCCAACAGGGCAGCGAGGTACTGCGGGTCACTCAGGCGCAACTGCCGGGCGGCAAGCCGCTGGCGGCCCGCGACCTGCTCAACGCCCGCCACGAGCGACTCCATCCCGGACACGTCC
Organism: Halomonas sp. MCCC 1A11062; assembly: GCF_021404355.1. Taxonomy (NCBI): domain Bacteria; kingdom Pseudomonadati; phylum Pseudomonadota; class Gammaproteobacteria; order Oceanospirillales; family Halomonadaceae; genus Halomonas; species Halomonas sp. MCCC 1A11062. The sequence goes on along the minus strand of NZ_JABFTW010000017.1, from coordinate 6,560 downwards.
TTGGACAGGCCAACGAGGAGAGCGCCTGATGCATCGTTCCACGCCATCCACCCGCGCCGGCAAGTCGGTGCAGGACGGCGGCCAGGCGGTTCGCGCCAGCGCCGCTCGCGCCCTGGTGCCCGTGATCACCGCCAAGGGCTCGCTCAGCGACCTCGACGACCATCAGGTGGTGATTCGCGACCGCGCGCTGTTCAAGGCGATGTGCTACGGCGTATGTCGCACCCTGCCGCGTCTCGAGGCGTTGGCCGAGCGTCTGCTCAAGACGCCGTTCAAGGCCCGCGACGCCGACGTTCAGGCGTTGCTGCTGCTGGGCATCTATCAGCTGCTCTATCTGCGCATCCCGGCCCACGCCGCCGTGGGTGAAACCGCCGGCGCCGCACGCCAACTGGGCAAGGAGTGGGCAACCAAGGTGCTCAACGGTTGCTTGCGACGGCTCACCCGCGAATCCGCCGCGCTGCAGGCCGAGGTCGATCAGGATCCGGCGGTGGCGCTGCTGCATCCGCGCTGGCTGCTCAAGGCCCTGCGCGAGGACTGGCCCGACGACTGGCGAGCCATTGCCGAGGCCAACAACCAGCCGGGCCCCATGGCCTTGCGCATCAACCGCCGTCGCGGTGACCGTGAGGCCTACCTGGCCAGGCTGGTCGAAAGCGGCATCGATGCGCGCCTGTGCACCCACTCCCCCGACGGCCTGGTACTGGAGAAGCCCTGCGACGTCCAGGCACTGCCCGGCTTCACCGAAGGCGACGTCAGCGTGCAGGACGAAGCGGCGCAGCTCGCCGCCGAACTACTGGGGCCGGCCCTGGCACCGCGCCCCGGCGGCCGCGTGCTGGACGCCTGCTGCGCTCCCGGCGGCAAGACCGCGCACCTGCTGGAACTGTTCGACATCGAGCTGCTGGCGCTGGACAGCGACGCCGTCCGCCTGGCCCGGGTCGAGGATACCCTGGAACGGCTGGGTCTTTCAGCCACGCTGGTGCACGCCGACGCCACCGGGCGCGACTGGTGGGACGGTACGCCCTTCGACGCCATCCTGCTCGATGCCCCCTGCTCCGGCACCGGCGTGATCCGTCGTCATCCCGACATCAAGCGCCTGCGGCGCGCCTCCGACATTGCCAAGCTTGCTGAGCTGCAGACACGCCTGCTCGACAATCTCTGGCCCCTGCTGCGCCCCGGCGGCTCGCTGCTGTACGCTACCTGTTCGGTGCTGCGCGAGGAGAACGACGAACAGATCCGCGCCTTCCTCGAACGCACCCCCGATGTGACCGTCACCACCCCCGCAGAGGTGAGCTGGGGCCGGGCGGTGGGTGCCGGGCGCCAGCTGCTGCCTGAGCCCGACAGTCACGACGGCTTCTTTTATGCCAGACTGAGGAAGCAGGGCTGACCCGCCCTGCCATCGATCACATGAGCAAGGAGCACCCATGAGCGATCACGTCTACAAGCACATCGAGCTTACCGGTTCCTCGGAAAAAGGCGTCGAGGACGCCATCCAACGCGCGCTGGAGAAGGCCTCACAGAGCCTGCACGGCATGCGCTGGTTCGAAGTGACGGATACCCGCGGGCATATCGAGAACGGCCGCGTCGCCCACTGGCAGGTCACCATCAAGGTGGGCTTCACCCTCGACTGACGACGACCGCTCCCTACGCGGCTGTTACATCACCTTCGGCTGGTTTATGCTAGCCACGGATGCTGCGGCGCCATATCGGCGTCGCAGAGTCGTTTGATGGGCCTGACAGCATATGAAGATCATCATCCTGGGGGCCGGCCAGGTCGGCGGCACGCTGGCCGAGCATCTGGCCCGCGAGGAGAACGACATCACGGTGGTGGACACCGACGGCGAACGGCTGCGCGAGCTGCACACCCGGCTCGACATCCGCACCGTGGTGGGCCCCGGCTCCTACCCGGTAGTGCTGCGCCAGGCCGGCTGCGAAGACGCCGACATGCTGATCGCGGTGACCAGCCAGGACGAGGTCAACATGATCGCCTGCCAGGTCGCCCACACCCTGTTTCGCACCCCCACCAAGATTGCCCGGGTGCGTGCCACCGCCTACCTCACCCGCAAGGGGCTGTTCGCCCACGAGGCGGTCCCCATCGACGTGCTGATCAGCCCCGAGCAGGTGGTCACCGACCATATTCGTCGTTTGATCGAGCACCCCGGTGCGCTGCAGGTGCTGGAGTTCGCCGGCGGCCTGGTGCAGCTGGTGGCGGTCAAGGCCTACTACGGCGGCCCGCTGGTGGGCCAGGACCTCGGCTTCCTGCGCCGCCACATGCCCAGCGTCGACACCCGGGTGGCGGCCATCTACCGCCGCAACCGGCCGATCATCCCCCGCGGCGACACCGTGATCGAGGCCGACGACGAGGTCTTCTTCATCGCCGCCCGGCGCGACATTCGCGCGGTGATGAGCGAGCTGCGCCGGGTCGACCGCGACTTCCGCCGGGTGGTGATCGCCGGCGGCGGCAACATCGGCGAGCGCCTCGCCGAGCACCTCGAGCACAGCCATCAGGTCAAGATCATCGAGCACGGCCTGGAGCGCTGCACCGTGCTCTCCGAACGCCTCAACCGCACCGTGGTGCTGCACGGCAGCGCCACCAACAAGCGCCTGCTGGAAGAGGAGAACATCGAGGAGTGCGACATCTTCTGTGCGCTGACCAACGACGACGAGGTCAACATCATGTCGTCGATGCTGGCCAAGCGCATGGGCGCCAAGAAGGTGCTGACGCTGATCAACAACGCCGCCTACGTCGACCTGGTGCAGGGCGGCGAGATCGACATCGCCATCTCGCCGCAGCAGGCCACCATCGGCAGCCTGCTGACCCACGTGCGCCGCGGCGACATCGTCAACGTGCACTCGCTGCGCCGCGGCGCTGCCGAGGCCATCGAGGCCATCGCCCACGGCGACACCCAGTCATCGAAGGTGGTGGGGCGGGCCATCGGCGAGATCGACCTGCCCCGCGGCACCACCATCGGCGCCATCGTGCGCGGCAAGGAGGTGCTGATCGCCCACGACGACGTGGTGGTGGAGTCCGGTGATCACCTGATCCTGTTCGTGATCGACAAGCGCCGCATCCGCGACGTCGAGCGGCTGTTCCAGGTCGGGCTGACGTTCTTCTGATGGCCCGCTCGATGACACCCCGCGACGCAGGGAACGCCGCCCCATGAGCCTGCGAGTCATTCTCCGCATCCTCGGCCTGCTGCTGATGATGTTCAGCCTGACCATGCTGCCGCCGATCCTGATCTCGCTGCTGTTCGGCGACGGTCAGTGGGACGCCTTCATCATCGCCATCCTGATCACGGCGGTGACCGGGTTGGTGATGTACCTGCCCAACCGCCGGGCGCGCAAGGAGCTGCGCATTCGCGACGGCTTCCTGATCGCGGCGCTGTTCTGGAGCGTACTGGGGCTGTTCGGCTCGCTGCCGTTCATGCTCACCGGCGATGCCGCTCTGGCTCCCACCGATGCCGTGTTCGAATCCTTCTCGGGACTGACCACCACCGGCGCCACGGTGATCACCGGCATCGAGTTCCTGCCCGAGTCGGTGCTCTACTACCGCCAGCAGCTGCAGTGGCTGGGCGGCATGGGGATCGTGGTACTGGCGGTAGCAATCCTGCCGACGCTGGGGGTCGGCGGCATGGCGCTCTACCGCACCGAGATCCCGGGGCCGCTGAAGGACTCCAAGCTGACCCCGCGTATCACCGAGACGGCCAAGGCGCTTTGGTACATCTACGCCGCGCTGACGCTGACCTGCTTCCTGGCTTATCTGGCCGCCGGCATGAACTGGTTCGATGCCCTGGGTCACAGCTTCTCCACCGTGGCCATCGGCGGTTTCTCCACCTACGACGCCAGCATCGGTCACTTCGACAGCGCCGTGATCGAACTGATCTGCGCCTTCTTCCTGATCGTCTCGGCGATGAGCTTCAGCCTGCACTTCCTGGCCTGGCGGGGACGCCAGTTGAAACACTACCTCCAGGACCCCGAGGCGCGCTTCCTGCTGCTGTTCCTCTCCGGGCTGATCGTCATCGCCGTGGTGTCGCTGTGGCTGACCGGCACCTACGACACCGAGCGCGGCCTGCGTCACGGCCTGTTCCAGTCGGTCGCCATCGCCACCACCGGTGGTTTCAGCGTGGCCGACTTCTCGGCCTGGCCGGGAGCGCTGCCCTTTCTGCTGTTCATGGCCGCCTTCGTCGGCGGCTGCTCCGGCTCCACCGGCGGCGGCATGAAGGTGATCCGCATCATCCTGATCCTGAAGCAGGGCATGCGCGAGGTGATGCGCCTGATCCACCCCAGCGCGGTGATCGCGGTAAAGGTGGGCAAGGTAAGCGTGCCGGACGGCATCGCCCAGGCGGTGTGGGGCTTCTTCTCGGCCTACCTGATGCTGTTCTTCCTGATGCTGGTGGGGGTGATGGCCACCGGCGTCGACCAGGTTACCGCCTGGTCCTCGGTGGCCTCGGCACTCAACAACCTGGGACCGGCCCTGGGCGAGGCTTCCGACAACTACGGCGAGCTACCGTTACTGGCCAAGTGGATCCTGGTAGTGGCGATGCTGCTCGGCCGCCTGGAGATCTTCACCGTGCTGGTGCTCTTCACGCCCGCCTTCTGGCGCAGGTAAACCCGGCGCCGAGTTTGGTTCGGGGCTCGGCTTCGTGGATAATCGAGGCTTCACTCCCTGCAACCCGAGCGTTCATGACCGACTCCCAGGATTCCGTGACCGACCCCCGCCAGGAAGGCGCCTTCAGCGGCCCCCATCGCGTCGTCGAGGTGGGAGAGACCCGCTATACCCTGCTAGGCACCGCCCACGTCTCCGCCGAGAGCGCCGAAGACGTGCGCCGCATGATCCGCTCCGGTGAATTCGATGCCGTGGCCATCGAACTGTGCGACGCCCGCCATCACAACCTCAGCAATCCGGATGCGCTGGCTCAGCAGGACCTGTTCGAGATTTTTCGTCAGGGCAAGGCGGGCATGGTCGCCGCCAACCTGGCGCTGGGCGCCTTTCAGCAGCGCGTGGCCGAGCAGTCCGGTATCGAGCCGGGCGCCGAGATGCGTGCCGCCCTGGATGAGGCCCGCGCTCATGACCTGCCGCTGCTGCTGGTCGACCGCGACGTGGGCGTGACGCTCAAGCGTATCTATCACAACGTGCCCTGGTGGCAGCGCATGTCGCTGTTCACCGGCCTGCTCGGCAGCGTGATGTCGCGCCAGGAGGTCAAGCCAGAAGAGATCGAGAGGCTGAAGGAGGGCGACGTGCTGGAGTCCACCTTCAGCGAGTTCGCCGCCGAATCGGAAGCCCTCTACACGCCTCTTATCACCGAGCGCGACCGGTACATGGTGCTGCGCCTGGCCGAGCAGGCCCCACCCGGGCGCTACTGCAACGTGCTGGTGGTGATCGGTGCCGGACACATGAAGGGCATGGTCGAGCATCTCGAGGCCCCGCTGCCCGCTGCCCCGCAAACGGAACGCGAGAGCCTGGAAGCCACTCCGCCGCCATCGAAGATCTGGCGCGCCCTGCCCTGGCTGATCACAGCACTGGTGCTGACCGGCTTCGCCATCGGCTTCTCGCGCAATACCGAGCTCGGCTGGCAGCTGGTCGGCGAATGGTTCCTGATCAACGGCGTGCTCTCGGGGCTCGCCACGCTGATCGCCCTGGCCCACCCGGTCACGGTGGTGGCCACCATGTTCGCCGCCCCGTTGACCTCGCTCAACCCCACCATCGGCGCCGGCTTCGTCGCGGCAGGGGTCGAGCTGTGGCTGCGCAAGCCCAAGGTGCGGGACTTCTCGACCCTGCGCCACGACGTCACCGAGCTCAAGGGTTGGTGGCGCAACCGCGTTTCACGCACTCTGCTGGTATTCCTCTTCGCCACATTGGGCTCCGCTGCCGGCACCTGGGTCGCGGGCTTCCGCATCGCCGGCGCCTTGATGGGTGGGCCGGCCTAGCCGGCGTCGCCTTCGCCCTCCCACCGCTTTGTGGCGATGGGGGAACACCCGCCGCACGCCGGGAGACGCCAACGCATCAGCCAGGCTCTCCCGACGATGCGAAGCAGACTGGGTACTGGCTGTGTTCAGCGCGCCGGTCATGTGGGTTTATGGTTATACTCTCACCACATTTAGCTAATACAAGTGGCTTTTTATTAAGCATGAAAAGAATACTCTCCGTCCTCATAGCAACCACTTCTTTCCATTCTCCTGGAGTGTTAGCCATAGGTGAGCATATTGAAATATCCAGTCTTGAGGCTTTGCTTTTCTTTGGCCTTGTACACGTCTTAGGAACACCATCCCTGCTAGCCGGCGCGCTAGCAATGATAGCAGCCGTCGCGACCCTCATTATCTGGATCAAAAAGAAAGAGAAAAAGTATTTAAGAAAAGGCCCGAGCTACAACTGGATTTGTCCCTCATGCGGCACCGCAAACCTAGCACATACTCTCACTTGCTCCGAGTGCAAGGAATCGGTGGTGTACCTAGATTCATAGAATAACCGCAGCACTTTGGACCACCCGGTAGAAGCAGGAGGGCCAGCGCCGGTACCCTCCCTGCTTTACCGACCAAAGTGAAGCAGAGCATGGGATACCGACAGCTGA